>MWCE01000080.1 GCA_002069895.1 Bacteroidetes bacterium ADurb.Bin234
TCTGACATACGTTTCGAAACCAAAGAGTTGCGTTGGGGAAATAAATTGCATGCTTATTTATCATTGGTAAAACAAAAAGAAAGTGTAGATTATGTAAAACAACTTATCTCAGATGATATACAATTAGAAGATAATGAAAAGCAAACATTCTTACGTGTATTGGATAATATCAAACTTAACACACATAGCAATGTTTTGTTCGGAGATGAAAGAGCGGTTATAAAAACAGAAGTAGAAATACTTGATGCCGAAGCACGAAGCTTCAGAATTGATAGGATGGTAACGGATAACCAACGAACTGTTGTGATAGATTTTAAAACCGGTTTAAAAGAAGTATCGCACAAAAATCAAGTTATGAACTATGTAGAACTTTTGCTTCAAACAGGATACACAGCTATTGAAGCATATTTGGTGTATATAAGTAAGGAAGGTGATTTGGAATTTATTAAAATATAATAAATGATGTGTTAACAGAAAAAAAATATATGTACTTTTGCATGCATTAAAACATATATTAATAAATTAAATAAATAAAAGTGTTATGAAAAAAATAAGTGAGTTTAGTGTTTATATGCTTATAATAGTGTTGTTTATTTCTTTTTCCGCTTGTAATAAAGCAAAACCTTTGATAGGAACGTACGAAGGAGTGACTACAACTAGTGGAAAATATAAATTTATTATACCTGATTACGATGAAATGGAAGATGTTATCCCTTCTGAAAATAAAAATGTAACATTTGAAATTACCAAAGGAAGCGAGAAAAATCAAATTATTTTGAAACAAACAGGCGGCGAAAGCGATGAACAATTTCAAACAACGGGAATCATTAATGGCAAGAATGTTGCTTTTGAACCGTTCGATATTTCAATAGGATATGGCGATATAAACGTTAAAGTTCAAGCCAATGATATGTCGGGAACCTTCGACGACGGATTGTTTACTTACAATTATTCTTATAATTATTACCAATCCTTAATGGGTGCTTCTATAAGTATTCGAATGAAAGCAAGTGGTAATGCACAAAAAAACAAAAAATAATTAAATAATATCAGTATGAAAAAGTTAGTAATTTTCTCTTTAATTTGTATTAACATTGCTTCAGCAATTTGTCAACAAGTTTTTTTCCCTGTTAAAAAGGGTACAGTATTGGAATATGCAACACTGAATGAAAAGAAAAAAATTCAATCCTATTCAAAAATGTCCGTCAAAGATGTGATAGGAACAACAGGAAATCAAACTATTACTATCGAATTGCAAGCATTGGATGCTAAAAAAGTACCTTCAAGCGAAGCGGTTACTTTTAGTGTAAAAATCCAAGGTGATAAAATTACTTTTGACCCTAAAGCTATGTTTGCCGGTATGATACAAGCAAATATGGAGATTTCCGGAACCGGAAATACCGTCCCTTCGCGTATCAGTGTGGGTCAAAGCTGGTCCGATGCCGAGTCGGTTATGACTTTGAATATGGGTAGCAGTAAAATGGAAACGAAAGTGAAATTAACGGAAAGGAAAGTGTTGCTAAAAGAATCTATTACGGTTTTAGCCGGCACTTATGAATGTTATAAAGTACAACAAACCGCAGTCATAACACCTCCTTTTGGAAATGCGATGAAAGAAAAGCATTATATGTGGTATGCCGAAGGCATAGGCCATGTGAAAACGGAAAGATACAACGATAAAAATCAATTACAAAGCATAGAAGAACTAAGCAGCGTTAAATAAAGATATTCTCAATTTAGGAATTCATATATGGATGAAATAAAATTTAAGTTATTGCAAGATGCCGATTTAAAAAATAAAACGGTATTGGTAAGAGTTGATCATAATGTAGTAAAAAAAGGTCTTATCCATGATCCATATAGAATTGATGCCACCCTTGGAACCTTATTTTACATTATGGCCAAGGGAGGTAAGTTGATATTGATGACCCATGTGGGACGTCCTAAAAACAAGAAAACCGGACAAATAGAAATCAGTTCCGAAACATCTGTTCAACCCATTGTTGATTATTTATATGCTAAACTGCATATTAAATTTGGCGTTCCTGAATTCGAAGCCGATGAAAACAAAGGGATTACAAGCATATCAACGTCAATAAATCATCTTATTAGAGATTTAAAAGACAATAAAATTGATGGTATTTACCTGCCCAACACTCGTTGGTTTGCTGGCGAAGAGGCCAAAGGCAATGAAAGCGATAAGTTTGCCTATCAATTGGCGGGATTGGCCGATATTTTTGTTAACGATGCTTTCGGCTCCTGGCAAGCTCATGCTTCGACAGTTGGTATTACCAAATATTTACCTTCTTATGCCGGTTTTTTAATGCAAAAAGAATTGCAAAATCTCGACAGGATTTATAAGCCTCAACGTCCTTTCGTGGCAGTAGTGGCAGGTGCCAAGTTCGATACCAAAGTCGATTCACTGACAGCTTTATTGAAAGAAGCCGATTATCTCGTCTTAGGCGGATTGATTTATAATGCTTACCTCTGTGCTAAATACGGTTTTGAAATCAAAGGGATTGATCCCGAAGAAGTAAATCAAGCCAAAGTATTTGTGGAATTTGCGGCAAAATATCCAGATAAATTAATCGAATTGCCTTACATTGTCGAATCCGATGCTATGGAATCTAAAGAACAAGGTAAGTACAGGGAGCTCGATATTCGTCAATTACCCAAAGGAAGCAAACTACAATATGTGTTAGATATAGCTAAAACCTCCTTTCAAGAAGAAAATGTATTAAAAGTATTTCATCAAGCCCATACGATTTTTGTCAATGCAGTGATGGGATATATGCCTCATTTTAATGAAGGAACCATAGCCCTTGATGAATTAATAGATGAAAACACCGAAGCAGTGAAATTATATGGCGGTGGCGATACTATGCAGGAATTGAAACGTTTACTGCCAGGTTTATATATCCTTGCCTTAGACAATCCTAAATATTATATCTTTACCGGAGGCGGTGCCGTGCTAAAGGCAATTCAGGAAGGGACATATATAGGCTTGGAGCCTGTAAAGGCATTGTGTCAAAGCAATGAATAAATGCGGAATATATTAATGTAGTGACATGACATCATATCCCTACTACAATCGCATATCCGACCCCATATTTATTTATAATGATAAAAAATTCCTTTATCGAAGGGTGTCCATACGCATGCCCTTTGTCCGCAGGCTTTTAAGGAGCGGTTGGTCCATGCATTGCAGGTGCGAAACATGTTGAATCTTCCTTTCCCTTCATAAAAGGCATCGTTAACACCATAATTAGCATCGGTAACAATGTTTATGTAATCTCCATTGCCGGTAGTTAAAAAGTCTTTTTGGATATATGCCACTAAATCTTTATATTGTTCCTTGCTGATTTCTATTTTCTTACAACTGTCGTTTTCTCTCAATTCTCGATAATATGTTGCATGAATGGCGGCGGTGTTTATGCCGAAAACCGCCTTAAAAGCCGTTGAGAATTTCAAATCGGCCCAAGTGGGTGTGTCGAGATAAAAACCTTTATCGCCCCAACCCAAGGCAAGCAAACGACAGGAGGTGTCGTTGGCCAAGGTGTTTTCATATTTAATCTGTTCGCTCCAGTCAATAATATCTGTTTTAACAGGAACAACTATGTCGGTATGGGCACCGTTTGTCAATATGTAAACGGGAATTTCTTTCGCGTTTTCAGGATTTTTATTTACCGGAATAACAGACAAAACAATGGCGAAGACAAAGTAAAGGACTACAAATGTTATGATCCCACTTAGCGTTAAGGCAATTATTTTGATGACTTTCTTCATATGTTGTGTTTATTTTATTAGGTTGCAAAAGTAGGAAAAAATTAAATAAATATGAAAACTTTTTCTATTTCAATTTAATCCGGATTCCGCATTAGAAAATTAATAAAGCTAGTTTGTTTTCCTTTTGTGCTATTTGCTTACAATTCGATACTATCCCAAAATTGTGTAAACTCAAAAAAGTTATCAGTTTTAAGAAGCTCTCAGCTATCAGCTCTCAGCTATCAGTTTTTCAGTGCGTTGACTTGCAACTTCATTTTTCATTTTTAATTGATTTCGGCATTCTTCTCTTTTTCGCCCACGGAATAACTAAGTCAGGGGGTGAATCCCAATCACCCCCTGACTATTTTT
>MWCE01000081.1 GCA_002069895.1 Bacteroidetes bacterium ADurb.Bin234
TACACACGTTCAAACATATGTCATAATTCCATTTATATAACCGGAAACGGCGCTAGTGATGGCATATATATATATACTACTTCAACTACACCTGTTAAAGTTATGAATAACAACAGTGTAAATTTATCTTCATCCGGTAATGCTACTGCTATATATATTGGAACTAGTGCATTGACAGATATTACGCTGGATTATAATAACTATTATTCAACACAAGGAACTCCATGTCGATTAGGAACTCCATTTTATACCTTGAAATCATGGCAAACAACAACAGGTCAAGATCAACATTCTTTTAATATTTTACCAACTTATACCAATATTTCTGTTGATTTACGTATAAATTCTAACGAATTAATCTGTCCAAGAAACAATCAAGTTCCCTATGATTTATATGGAACTCCCAGAAAAAAACTCACAAATATGGGTGCTTATCACACATTTTCTCCATTATCTTTTGACATTTCACCTTTATCAATCGTTTCTCCAAGTGAAGATGTTTCAAACTATATTTCAGTTCCTGTGAGAATTACCGTCTATAATCTTGGTGACAGCAGTATTTCCGATTTTGATATTAACTGGTCCGTAAACGGTATACAACAGCCCACCTATCATTGGTCGGGTTCCCCACTTACAATGGGCGATTCCACTTTACCTATTTTGATTGATTACTTTACTCCCGAAATGGGATTTAATAATTTCACATTTTACACTTCCAATCCCAACGGTAAATCCGACCAAAACCACAATAATGACACCATCAGCATCATTGCATTTGCTTGCGGTTCGGAATTATCAGGTATTTATACCATCGGTGGCGACTCGGCCGATTTCCCTACCATAAATACCGCTTTAAAGGTTCTTAATACCTGTGGCGTTAACGGTGATATTGTTTTCAAAATTAATTCCGGTGTCTATTTTGAAGACATTAATTTAACCTCTCCTTTTATGGATTTAAGCTCTCCATACACCGTTACCTTTACTTCAACAGCCGATCACATGGATAGCGTTATTATTAAAAGCAACGGAACTGCTGTTACTTTAGCCAATATCAATAATGTTATTTTCACAAAACTTACTTTTGATGTAACTACAGGCACTACCGGGATTGATTTCACAAACTCTTGTAGTAATATCGAAATTTCATATTGTAGAATCAAATTGGATCCTACTACAACTTCCACCTCTGATATAGGCATTTACAAAACAAACAACACAGGCGTAATAGATTCCGTTACGATTAAAAACAATATCATTGACGGAGGCTATTATGGAATTTACATGTATGCAGGACAATATTTGAGTACTTATATTTTGGGGAGCAAACTTATCATCGACAGCAATATTATAAGCAATGCTTACTACTGTGGAGCTTATTTATATTACGGTGATTTTAATAGTATTTCAGGTAATTATATTTCATCCCGTAGCATTAATCCTTATTATTATTATTATGGATTACGCTTGGCATATACAAACGCTAATATTACTGGAAATAAAATTCATACACTCAATACCATTTATTACTTTTATGGAATATATTTATATTATTATTTTAATTATTTTTCAACAATTCCCGGTTTAATTGCAAATAATGAAATTATTTATAATAGTAGTAGTACTTCTTCTGGAATTTATACTTATTATTACACTCGAGCAAATATTATCAACAACTCCATACTTAGCAAAGGAAGCAGCAGTTGTATAGGAATTTATATAGATAATTTACAATCCGGTTATAACATATCTGTCAAAAACAATAATCTCGTCAATGAATCTTCGGGGTATCCGATTCGTCTAAACGCTAATTCATCTGACCTATCATTGGATTATAACAATTATTATGCTCCAACATATATTGGATTTTATTCACAATCATACACCAGTTTATCATCATGGAAAACGGCAGTCGGCAAAGACGCAAATTCTGTTAAAATAAATCCATCGTTTATTAATACATCCATAAATTTAGATTTAAATTCATCATCAGGATTGAATTGTGTAAGGGATATTAATGTATTAAAAGACATTAAAGGATTTAATAGAAAAAATCCGACTACCATCGGAGCTTATGAAGTTTTACCCGAACTTAGTGTTTCAGGTATTATTGAACCCACCTATGCATCTACACATTGTTCGCAAGAACTTACAGACATAAGTATTGAGATTAGCAACTTAAAAACAAACAACATAAACTTATCTTCAGAACCTGTCAATCTTCATGTGAAAATAACCGGCGCAGTTAATTATCAAAAAGACACCGTACTATCTTCCGGAATTATTTTAGGATCTCAAAAAGACACTTTTATTATTATCAAAAATTTCCAACTTAACACTCCGGGAACATATAATATAACTGCATTCATCGATAATATTGACAGAAATCCATTAAATGATACAACAAATTCATATTTTACCGTCAACCCCACCTATCATCACTACGACACCATTACCATTTGTGATAATGATTTGCCTATTAATTATGGAGATAGCTCTTTTGCAGCAGGAACTAAAACAGGAAACTATCCCGTTCATTACACCTTATCCACAGGCTGCGACAGCTTGATTACACTTGCTTTAATTGTAAATCCAACTTATCACCATTATAAAACAGTAAGTATTTGCGATAATGAATTGCCTTATACTTACGGCGATTCTATTTTCCCCGTAGGTACGGCAAGCGGCACTTATCCCGTGCATTACACCCTACCCACCGGTTGCGACAGCTTGATCACACTTACTTTAAACGTGAACCCTACTTACCATCATTATAAAACCGTAACGATATGTGATAATGAATTACCATATACGTATGGAGACACCCTATTCCCTGCAGGGACAAAAAGCGGCGTTTATCCTATTCATTTTACATTACCTACCGGTTGCGACAGCTTGATTACACTTACCTTAAACGTCAACCCCACCTATCACCATTACGACATCATTACCATTTGTGATAATGATTTACCTATAACGTATGGAGATAGTTCTTTTGCCGTAGGAACTAAAACGGGCAACTATCCCATTCATTATACCCTACCCACAGGCTGCGACAGTTTGATTACACTTACTTTAATCGTAAATCCCACTTATCATCATTATAAAACCGTTATTATATGCGATAATGAATTGCCTTATACTTACGGCGATTCTATTTTCCCCATTGGTACGGCAAGCGGAACTTATCCCGTACATTACACACTACCCACCGGTTGCGACAGCTTGATTACACTTACTTTAATCGTGAATCCTACTTACCATCATTATAAAACCCTAACGATATGTGATAATGAATTACCATATA
>MWCE01000082.1 GCA_002069895.1 Bacteroidetes bacterium ADurb.Bin234
AAAAAGCAATTAATCCTGCTAAACAATCAGCAAAAATGATTATTGCATCAACTGTTGCTTGGGAACAATTTAAAATATATGCAATTTACAATATCTATATTAGAACACAGCCTTTTAATAAAATAATTATGTTTTTAAATCATTTCATTATAATGAATTAGATGTTATCGGTAAAATTTAATATATATTTTTGGCTGTTATTACAAAAAATTAAATACTTTTGCATGGAAAAACATTTTAAATAAAAAACAGAAAATATATAATCAATACAAATGAAACGTTTAAATAATTACACCACAATGAAGAATGTTTTATTATATGGATGTATGTTTTTCCTGTTACCTTTTGTAAACGGACAAACAAACCATCACATTACACAAAAAAACAGTACGGGAAATCCCGATTTAATCATCAAGTTTTCAGGAGGAGAAGGTACAAAAGAAAGTCCTTATATTCTTTCAACTTCATCCGACTTAAAACAATTAGCCGATAGTGTTGCTTTCGGAAAATCGTCGGACGAAAGTAATAATTGGAGTTTTAACAAGTATTTCGTTCTTTCCAATGATATTACGGACGATAGTTTACGCATTTCCATTGGTTCTTTAAGCCGTCCTTTCCAAGGAAATTTCGACGGAAAAGGTTTTAACATCCCTTTAGCTATTAATTCCCAAAGTGATTATACCGGACTTTTCGGCTACCTTTTGCATGCCAACATACAGCAGATTGTGGTAAGCGGGTATGTTATCGGGAATAAATACATAGGCGGGATAAGCGGATATGCCGAAAAATCAAGTATAAGTGCTTGCACCAATACGGCTGTTTTATCCATTCAACGCCAAAAATAGCTTTAATACGGATCAACATCCAGGTGGATTTGTATCGATTTAAAAACAGGAAGTGAGATAATCTTCTTAATTATGTTTTTAGATGATACAAGCGATTTGGAAAGATTGATTTTTAAAATAATATCTTTTTGATAAAGATTTTTTATTTTCATTATCGGTGGATATTCCGGTCCCAATACACTTCCGAGAAACACTTTTTTAAATTCCACAGCAAGCATTTTAGCTAGTTTATCCAGTGTTTCTTGTTTTTTATGTTTTAAAGTAATTTTAATTAATCGGCAAAACGGAGGATAAGTAAATTGTTTCCTTTCGATCATACTTTTATGAAACAATGTTTGATAATCGTTGCATATTACAAGTTGAAATATAGGATGATGCGGATTAAATGTTTGAATCAACACCTGTCCTTGTTTGTTTTTTCTTCCTGCTCGTCCGCTGACTTGCGACAGCATTTGAAAAGCGCGTTCAAAAGAACGGAAATCAGGATAGTATAACATATTATCGGCATTTAAAATCCCTACGGTACTCACATTGTCGAAGTCCAGACCTTTGGTAACCATTTGTGTTCCGACCAAAATGTCGATTTTACGGTTTTCGAAGTTGGAAATAATTTGCTGGTAAGCACTTTTACTGCGGGTACTATCGTAATCAAGACGGGCAATTTTAGCCTGAGGAAAAAACAATTGTAATTCTTCTTCTACTTTTTCAGTCCCTATCCCTCTCATTTCCATATGAGGATTTTGACAAAGATCACATTTTTGCGGAACTGCTTCTTTATAACCGCAATAATGGCAGCGCAGCTCGTTGTTTTTTTTGTGATAAGTCAAGGTAACATCGCAATGTTTACATGTGGGTATATAATTGCATAAACCACATTCCAAATGCACCGAAAAGCCTCTTCTGTTTTGGAAAAGAATAATTTGTTCTTTCTTCGCCAATGCTTGTGTGATAGATTCCAATAATGGTTTGGAATAAAGTGTATAGTTTTGTTTTTTACGGTTTTCTTTACGTAAATCGACTATTTTAATATTGGGTAATTCCACTCCGCCGTAACGTTGATATAAACTCACCAAACCGTATTTTTCCCTTGCCGTATTGTTATAAGTTTCGATAGCAGGGGTTGCAGAACCTAATAAAGTTTTAGCTTCATGAAGTTTAGCTAAAACAATGGCCGAATCGCGGGCTTGATAATGCGGTGAAGGCTCAAATTGTTTGTATGACATGTCATGTTCCTCGTCAACAATGATCAATCCTAAGTTATTGAAAGGAAGAAACAATGCAGATCTTGCTCCGATTATGACACGATAGCTGTCGGAAGTTTTGTCACTGACATGTTGCCATATTTCCACCCTTTCGAATTCACTAAAACGGGAATGGTAAACTCCTACTTTGTTTCCGAAATAGGTCCGCAAGCGGTGAATAATCTGGGTGGTTAAGGCAATTTCAGGGAGGAGGTATAACACTTGTTTGCCTTCTTCCAATACTTCTTGGATTAGTTTCATATAAATTTCGGTTTTCCCACTACCGGTAACGCCGTGAAATAAAACAGTATTATTTTTATGAAATTGATTTTTTATGCTTTGCATGGCCGTTTCCTGTTCAGGCGAAAGAACAATTTCCGATATCTCTTTTTCCGGTTCATAAACCTTCAAACGGCTAAGTGTTTTATCGTGCTTTTCCAATATGCCTTTTTTCAATAGCGCTTGGAGTTGGCTTTCGTTAATTCTTTCGGACGACAACAGTTCGGATTTGCGGATAAAAACATCTTTTTGTTGTTGTAATAAGGATAAAAAGTAAAGTAAGGCATCCGATTGTTTTTGGGTGCGTTTTGTTTTTTCCAATGTTTCAAACACCTCGTTTAATCGGCTTTCATCTTCCTGATATAATTGATTTAAACAGATAAAGGTTACGGTTCGGGTTTTATATTTTGCATCAATTTCTTCCGAAAAAAAAACAATTCCTTTCTCTATTAAATTTTTAATAAAGGGCAGCACCCTTGCCTGTTGTGTTATTTGTTCAATCTGCTTAATGGTTAGCGTTTTATTATCGACCAATGATTCTACTATCCTAACTTCTTTGTGGGATAAATGTGATATTTCCCCGTCGTAGTCGGGATGCAAGGCGATGCGAGTTTCACTTGCCAATTTAAAAGCCGAGGGCAAGGCGACCGCCATCACTTCTCCGTAGGTACACATATAATAATCGGCTATCCAAATCCATAAAGCCAATTGTTTATCGTTTACCAAAGGCACTTCATCCAACACACTTAAAATATCTTTGGTTTGGTAATTTGCGGGTTTATCATGGTGTATGCTATAAATTATGGCAGAATAGAATTTATGTTTACCGAAAGGCACCAACACCCGTTTGCCTACCGCTACTTCATTTTCCAATAAAGCAGGTACAGCATAGGTAAAAAATTCGGGTAATGGCAAAGGCAATAAAACATTTACATATAGTTCTTTTGCAGTCATAATTTTAGCGGTAAGTAACACCCAATACTTTTTCTATTTCGCAACTGATTAGGTTAACCTCTTTTATTTTCGCGAGATACATTAATGCTTCATCCGTACTTTTGGCCTCTTTCAATAATTTTTTATAATTGGTTTTAATTGTAATGAGTTTCATTAAACGTAGCATTTGCAAGGTGCGCATTACTTCTTCAAGCAGTTTTTCGGAATTATTATATATTGTATTAATAAAACTTTTTACCTTACTACTTTCCCATAATGGACTGGGGGTAGGATTTATTTCAATTAATGAAAGATACAGGTTATTGATTTCAGCATCAGGATATTGTTTTAGCTTATTTGTTATATCAATGGGATTGGTTTCGACAATTTCGACATAAGCATTATAAAACTTTTGATATAAAGGTGTTTCAAAACCAATTTCGTCGCTACGGAGATTATCGAAAATAAATTGATCAACCCTCACTTCCATGGTTTTTTCTTTGGCAAGTGGATCTTCATTGGGTAAGTAAAGTGTTTTGTTTCCGTAGTTTACTAAAAGGGAAATAATCTTTTTTTCTATATCAACAAGCGTTAAAGGGGTTAAATCTAATAAAGTTTGCGGTTGAGGTTTAGTCGTAAATATTTCAGCGATATTGCTTTCGCCTGTAGCTTGTTTATCTTTTTCATTTTTATAATTCTTTATCCTGATTTTGTTTACCGCTCTATATAAAATGCTTTCTTCTACACTCATCAAAGCACTGCATTGTTTCACAAACATCGACACTTTAATAATATCGGGTATCAAAGCGATATCGTCGGCTATTTGATTCACGAAGTTAGCTTTCTTGACAGGGTCGTCGCCCAAATCTTTTAAGAGCAAATTGATTTTAAAGCCTAAAAAATCTTGTTCATTTTCGGAGAAATAATCAATAATTTGTCTTAAATCGTTATGTCGGGCAAAAGAATCGGGGTCTTCGTCGGGAGGAAGTAAAATAATGCGAAGGTTTATGTTTTCTTTCAATAACATACCTACCGCCCGCAAGGCGGCATGAATTCCTGCGCTGTCGCCGTCGTAAACCACGGTAACATTGTCGGTAAGTTTATTCAACAACTTGATTTGTCCGGTAGTTAATGATGTTCCCGACGAGGCAACAACATTTTCTATTCCTGCTTGATTCAGTGAGATAACATCGGTATATCCTTCTACCAAATAGCATTTATCGGCTTTTTTAATAGCCGTTTTTGCCTGAAAAATGCCATACAGTACATCACTTTTATGATAAATATTTGTTTCGGGCGAATTGATATACTTCGAAATATGTTTATCAACAGCTCCCAACACCCTGCCGCCAAAAGCAATAATTTTGCCTGAAAAATTGTGTATAGGAAACATGACCCGATCCGAAAACCTATCGAAAGGGCGGCTGTTAGCTTCATGTGATTTGACGATTATCAGTCCGGCTTTTTCTAAATTTTCCTGTGTATATCCTTGTTTCAATGCATAAGTTAGTAAAGCGTCGCGTTGTTTCGGACTATAACCCAATTGAAATTTTCGAATGGTTTCGTCGCTAAAACCTCTCTCTTTAAAATAAGGCAAGCCTATGCTTTTCCCTTCTTCGTGTTCATATAAAACCTTAGAAAAGAAGTTATTTGCACAAGCCGTAACGGCAAACAAGGATTCACGTTCATTTATTAATTGAACTTCCTCGGATGTTTGAGCGGTTTCTTTTATTTCGATGTTATATTTATTGGCCAGATAACGTAGAGCATCAATATAAGCATAATGTTCATGTTTCATAACAAAACCCACCGAATCGCCGGCTTCACCACAACCGAAACATTTAAAAATTCCCTTGGCCGGACTAACGGTAAACGAGGGTGTTTTTTCATTATGAAAGGGACACAAACCAATATAGTTCACCCCCCGTTTTTGCAAACGCACAAAATCGCCCACCACTTCTTCAATACGGCAGGCAGAAATAATGTCGTCAATGCTTTCTCGTTTAATCATTTAATAAATTGTAAGTTAATAACAACGGCGGTGTTTGAGTTTTCAAAATTTATTTATGCAAAATTACTATTTTAACGGTTTTTTTTGGCTTTTATTTCTATTCGAAATTTTTATTTTGGGCATGTTTTATAAAAAATGACAAGGACATTGTAAGCCTTATCCTAATTTTTATTTTCTGCTGTTGCTGAAAAAACGGTAATATCCCAAAATGTGTGTATTTTTTATTTCTTTTAATTTCTGCAAATTTATATATTATTTTAATTTATAGAAAAGGGAACGAAACGAAGGCTTGCCGAAGCGAAAAATTTTTGAGGATAATTTGGTATAATTCGTTTTGCTGATTATCCATTTTCAGAAGACATACAAATAACGCCGTAAAATCAAAAAAAGGGAGTTGAATATTTTGACAAAGTTACCATCCGGGGACAGTTGGGACACGTACGACAGAAATGCCATGGATACTTACTGCTAAGAAATTATCATTTCGTTAATTCTGAAAATCATGTAATGTTGTTAATAGGAAAAGGAAGTGTTTAACAAATTAAAACAATAATCTGTGATAATTCGTGGAAATCCGTTAGCAGAAAAAGTGAATAGTGAAAAGTGAGGAAAGTCAACGCACTGAAAAACTGAAAACTGAGAACTGAAAACTGAGAACTTTCTTACAATTTCCATTAAAATCACCCTATTTTTTAGGCAAAACGCTGTTTAACGCATTTTTAGGGGGTATTTCCGGCATTTCATATCTAACCTTTACTATAGCAAGGGAATGGGTAAGTGTGCCTAAAACGGGCTAAAAAGGGCCAAAAACGAAGTCGCAAGCCAACGCACTGAAAAACTGATAGCTGATAGCTGACAGCTGATAGCTGACAGCTGATAGCTTCTTAAAACTGAAACCTGAAAACTTTTTTGAACCTCTGCGTTCTTTGCGT
>MWCE01000083.1 GCA_002069895.1 Bacteroidetes bacterium ADurb.Bin234
GTCATGCCACGTCGAAAATAAAATCGGTTGACGATTTGTTTTCTCTTCACACCAAAGGTTTTAGAGGCGAAGCATTGGCCTCTATCGCTGCCATTGCCCATGTGGAATTACGTACGAAAAAAAAGGAAAGCGATATTGGCAGTTTGCTAATTATTGAAGGCTCGCAATGCACGGAACAAACCCTTTGTCAATGTGAAAACGGTTCCTCTTTTGCCATTAAAAACTTGTTTTACAATGTGCCGGCAAGGAGAAACTTTTTGAAATCGGATAATGTGGAATACAACCACATCCTCGACGAATTTCTGCGTATCGTTTTGGTGCATCCCGATATTGCATTTTCGCTTTATCATAACGATAAACAGGAATATAAACTACCCAAATCGAACTTAAAACAAAGAATTGTCAATGTTTTCGGCAACCCTTATAATGAACGCCTGCTCCCCATACGTCAGGAAAGCAATGTAACTAATATCAGCGGATTTATAGGCAAACCGGAATGTGCACGTAAAACCCGAGGGGAACAATATTTATTCGTTAATCAACGCTTTATCAAACATCCGTATTTCCACCATGCCATTTGCAGTGCCATGGATGAACTTATCCCCGCAAATCATTTCCCTTCTTATTTCATATATCTTGATGTTGATCCCTCGAAAATAGACATCAACATACATCCTACTAAAACAGAAGTGAAATTTCAAGAAGATAAATTCATTTATTCCATATTACTATCAACGGTTAAACATAGTTTGGGTAATTATAATCTCTCGTCGCAACAAATCGATTTCGACAATGTTTCGCCCATCGATTTCGGTCAGATTCCTTTGAGCGGAACGCCTAAGAATCCCTTCATTGCAACCAATCCCGACTATAATCCGTTTTCAGATAAAAAACAGGAAGCCAAACCTATGTATTCACCAAGTCCTTTCACTAAAAAACAACAAAGCGAAGGAGCCTGGACCAAAATATATGAAAGCCTGAAAGAAAACCTTCCGCCAGAAGCCGAGAACGAAGCGATACAAACCAAACTCGATACCAATGCTTCGGACGAAACAACTGAAAACGGCAGTTGCATTGTATTTCAAATATTAAACAAATATATTGTTAGCCGTATCAAATCGGGATTTATGATTATCGATCAGGAAGCTGCGCAAGAGAGAATTCTTTATGAACAATATATGCAACAAATGGAAAATGAAGCCATGCCGGTACAAAAACTCTTATTCCCCGAATCGCTTAGTTTTTCACCCCAAGATGCCGACACCATTTCCAATCTTCTCAACGATTTTTTGCATTTGGGTTTTGAACTGGAAGTTTTCGGAAAGAACACATTTATCTTAAACGGCATACCTAGCGGATTTGACAATCAAAACGTGCAATCAATCATGGAACAAATATTAGAGAACTATAAAAGCAACTTATTATCCTTACGTCTCAACCGGAAAAACAATTTAGCCCATTCGCTTGCCAAAACATTGGGAATAAAAAAAGGCAGTCCGCTTTTGCAAGAAGAAATGCACCATATGGTTCAACAACTTTTTGTGTGTCAATCGCCCGAGATATCGCCAAGCGGAAAGAAAATATGTGTCGTCTTTAGCGACAAAGATATTATTCAACTATTTAATTAAACGCTATGAACAAACGCAAAATCATCAACGACCCTGTTTACGGTTTTATAAGTATATCCAACGATTTTATTTTCGATCTTATCCAACACCGTTATTTTCAACGTTTACGCAACATTTTACAACTCGGATTAACCAATTTGGTCTATCCCGGTGCTTCGCACACACGCTTTCAGCACTCCTTGGGGGCTATGCACTTGATGCAAGAAGCATTAGAGGTGTTGAGATACAAAGATATTATCATCACCAAAGAAGAAGAAGAAGCCACCCTGGCTGCTATTTTGTTGCACGACATCGGACACGGTCCCTTTTCGCATACATTGGAACATACCTTGATTAAAAGCGTTTCGCACGAAACCCTGACCGATTTATTTCTCGAAGCACTCAATCGTGAATTTAAAGGCAAACTAAGCCTTGCCATACAAATATATAATGATACTTACCACAAACATTTCCTTCATCAATTGGTGTCGGGACAGCTTGACGTGGACAGGTTGGATTATCTTACCCGCGACAGTTTTTTTACCGGTGTGTCGGAAGGCGTTATCGGAACCGAAAGAATTATTAAAATGCTGAATGTTGTTGACAATGAACTGGTAGCCGACATCAAAGCACTTTATTCCATAGAGAAGTTTATCATCTCCCGCCGTTTGATGTATTGGCAAGTTTATCTGCACAAAACCGTTCATGCAATCGAAACCATGCTCATTCAAGGCCTGAAACGAGCCAAAACACTCGTTAGTCAAGGCAATGATTTGTTTCTGCCTCCATCTTTACGCATTTTCTTTGAAAAAGACATAGAAGCCGAGGATTTTCTTTCGAATGAAGAACTGTTGAATGCTTATGCCGATTTAGACGACCGCGATATATGGTATTGCCTCAAAATGTGGCGTTCCCATTCCGATTTTGTCCTTTCCGAACTATCAAAACGGGTGTATTACCGTAATCTGTTTAAAATTGAAGTGATGGAAAATGAAATTGAAACAAGCTATATTCAGAACATAAAAGCGCAAACAGCTTCCTTTTTTAACTTATCGACCGAAGATGTTTCTTATTTTGTTATTCACGGAAAAATGGAAAATCGTGCTTACAACAAAGCCCTGCCCCCTATTCGTATTTTAGATAAAAACGGCAATCTTCATCCCTTGGAAAACCTATCCGACCACCTCAACCACAGGACTTTATCGGAAATTGTGAATAAATACTTTATATGTTATCCTAAACATATCATTTAAACTCTTCTGTTTCTTTATCGATTATTTTTTGAAAACTTTGTTCGATAGGATCGGCTTTTAAACTGATGCCGGGTATGATTATATGTGCGCGAAGGTAATACTTTTCCCTTTCTGCTAATGTAGAAGAAACATAGGTTAATAATTCATCCGGTGTTTTGCCGAGAAGAAGGGGACGTTTTTTCTTAGAATGCAACAAACGGTTATGCAAAGCCTTAGGAGACAATTGCAAATAAACACACAATCCTGTTTCGAGCAACCAATCCATGTTGTTATGAAAACAAGGAGTTCCTCCCCCCAAAGAAATAACAAGCTGATCCCTTTGGATCGTTTCCCGCAACAATTTCGATTCCATTTCACGAAATGCAGCTTCGCTATGGGACGCAAAAAAATCAAGCATGTTTATCTGATGTTTTTCTTCAAAATAAACATCCAAGTCTAAAAAATCAAAGTTGGAATAAGCCGCCAAGCGTTTGCCGAAAATGGTTTTGCCACTCCCCATAAAACCCATGATGTAAATACGCATACTTAATTGTTTTATTCATAAGCTCCGATAGAAGGAGGCGAATTACGTGCGTTGCCTTTTATATCTGTTATCACAACAGGTATTGTTTTTCCTGCCCCTTTGCATGGAGATGAGGCTTTGAGTTGATAATCATATTCATGTTCATTTTCAAAGGAAGGATTTTTATTAAAAAGCATGTTCGAAAAATAATCGGGATAATTTGTGTCGCTTTTTAACAAACAGTATTCAATATTAAGTTTAAATTCAGCCGCTTTATCATAACCGCAAGAAAACTCCCTTGCATTGCTCCCCCATATGATGTTATTGATGAAATCACAGCGAAAATCAGAAAGATACATCGTATTATTAAATATATAATAATTACTAAAAAACACCGAAGGAGTGGAACGGGTGCCCAAATGATACGCATTATGAATAGTATTATTAATAAATGTATAATCGCCACCCTGCATTAAAGTCAGTGCATATTGACCACAATCACTGATTACATTATTATAAGCTTGCACCTTATAGTTTTTAGCTAAAAACCCCATCCCCGACGACTTTTTGATAATGGTGTTTGTTAATATCAGTTTATTACCCATATCCTTCTCAAGAATTTCAGCTTGAATACCGATAAAAGCATTTTTAATAACGGCATGATTAATAATGTTATCTTGTGTTCCTTCATTAATCCATATTCTGTCCCATTGTTCATAATCGTCTTGAAAGAACTCTTCCATTCTATCGCCTTGGAAAGTAACAGGATTATCGGATGTTCCGTTAACATGTAAACAGCCGCCTTTATATACCCACAGACCTCCTTTTTTATGAATATAAATTCTCGTGCCGGGTTCTATGTTAAGTTTTCCCACAGAATCAACCACGGCATAACCGTAAATCACATAAGGTTTATCATTGGTCCATGTAACATTTTCCCCTTCGCCGGCCACCACTTTATAGTTTATGGCTGTTCCCAACCATTTATCGGCAATAATAAAATGAGCATCCTGACCATATGCAAGTAAGCCAACTTGTTGCTTATTCCCATTGGTATGGAACAGAATGGTATCGGTAACCAACATAGGCAAATTAACCTGATTGGGATTTATTATCACTTTGATAAAAATAAAGACACTATCTTTTGCCGGTATTTCCACGTCTTTCAAACTCTTTGCCGATACGCCATTGATATTGATACTGAAATAGGAATTATTATCTCCAAGCAAATATATATCGGTTTTCAGATTCCCGTTATAGGGATTTTTCACAACCAAGCGCTTGGTAATGGAACTCACGGTAGTGAAAATCGTATCGAAAGTGATGAGTGAAGATGAAAACTTAAGTTTGGCATCTTTGTTTTCATAGATATTTTCTTTTCTACATGAAAAAAACGAAAGACAAAGCACAGTTAGCAATAAACCGTAAATGAAATCTTTTTTATTCATGTAAATAATAATTTTGTTGTTGAATCATGGCGTTGCAAAACCAATTTCATTAACGCAACAAGGAAAGAAATATTATTTACCGGCAATGGCATCTTCAATAAAAGCGGAACACAGCTCTTTATAATCAAGATTTTTATATCTGACCTGTTTAGGTACAATGCTTTCATTGGTTTGTCCTGGTATAGTGTTTATTTCGATAAAACATAATTCTTTTTCATTAAATATATAGTCAATACGGACAATACCTTTGCAGCCCAAGCTTTTGTAAATGTGTTTCGACACGTTTTCACAATCTTTGCGAACAGCATCATCGATGGGTGCAGGAGTAATTTCGTCGGCTAAAGTTGGATCGTATTTAGCTTCCAAATCGAAGAAAGCCTTTTTACTTATCACCTCGGTTATTGCTAACACTTGAACAACGCCATTTAATCGCATCACACCGCAGGTGATTTCACGCCCTTGAATGAAACGCTCAATAATCAATTCGTCATCATGTTGAAAGGCGTTATCAAGAGCCGGTTGTAACTCCTTTTCATTATTCACTTTCGAGATTCCCACACTTGAACCCGAACAACAAGGTTTTACAAAACAAGGCAATCCGATATTTTTTATGATTTCATTTATGTTAATAATGTCATGTTTGAAAAGATGGATGGCATCGGCCATGTGTATGCCATATGTTTTTAACACCCTATTACATAAATTCTTGTTAAACGTCAAAGACGAAACCGCAGCATCACAACCCACATAAGGAATACCCAACATATCGAAATAACCTTGCAGCTTACCATCCTCACCCGGATTACCGTGAATGGCAATAAACGCACAATCGAAACGAATGCGTTCCTTTTCCAATGGCAAGCTAAAATCATTTTTATCGATATGAAACACTTTCCCTGACGAATCGGTATAAATCCAATCGTTGAAATGCAAATGGATAAAATAAACATTAAATTTTTGCTTGTCAAGAGTCTCGGCTATGTTTCTTCCGCTTCGTATGGAAATGTCATGTTCACCTGAGTTTCCACCTGCAATAACTGCAATATTTTTTTTCATTTATATTAATTATTTATTGATTAATAAATACTTATAATCCTTTCAACCTATGATTTCCATTGTTTGAAAAAAACATACAAATATAGTGAATAATTGAAAATAAAGCTAAGAGAAAAAAGAGCTTTCATAAAAAAAACAATTTCATTATAATAAAAATTCCTTAAAAGTAGGATTAAAATCACAATTCTTTAAGCATAACACTTATTTTCCTGATTATCTTTAATATAAATTTTTATTAAAATATTTCTTTTTTAATATATTTTATATACTTTTGTCTCGTAAAAAAATGCAAATAATAATTTAAATATTACAACAATGAAAATTAAGAATTATTTTATATTGCTCTTAGCAACATTAGTCATAGGATTTGTATCCTGCAAAGAAAAAGAACCCGAACCGGAACCCGAACCACCATTAGATGTTAGTGTAATCCAAGGGGATGTAACATTTTATGAAACAGAAACCGGACTTGAAGGCAAAGCAGTCAATGCCACCGTCAGACTACACAAAGGCACGGCCGAAAAATCCATCAAAGAAATTCAAGCCGACGATAAAGGTTTTTATAAATTTAGCGGTGTTTTAAACGGAACTTATACTATAAGTGCTGAATTTACTTTATTTGGCGCGGGAGGCACTCAATTTAGTTCGCGCTCCGACTCAATCGTAATAACAAAAAGCGACACTATAACTTGTGATATTGAAATGATAAAATAATTCCTCCGATAAAAAAAAGGAGGTTAATAGCATTTAACCTCCTTTTTTTTTATGCCGGTTCAACAAAAACAAAACCGTTTTTATGCATCCCATAATATAAACAAGGCATTAGAATTTTCATAAAAAGCATAAAGCTATTGTTTTATTGATTAACTTTGCCGTCGAATTAAATTAAAGAATAAAATAAATTTGAAATAAAAATAACAATAAAAAAATTGATATGAAACAGGTACATAATTTCAATGCAGGACCATGTGTCCTTCCAAAAGAAGCTATCAATGCAGCTATAGAAGCATTAAAAGATTTTAAAGGTACAGGAATGTCGGTAATAGAAGTATCCCATCGTTCCAAAGAATGGCAAGCTGTAATGGACGAAACAGAAGCCTTATGGAAAGAAATATTAAAAATCCCCGATGGGTATAAAGTAATGTTTCTTGGAGGAGGAGCTTCCTTACAATTTGCCATGATACCGTTAAATTTCATGGAAAAGAAAGCCGCTTATTTGGAAACAGGCGTTTGGGCAAAAAAAGCCCTTAAAGAAGCTAAAGGTATAGGCGAAGCCGTTTGCG
Source organism: Bacteroidetes bacterium ADurb.Bin234 (assembly GCA_002069895.1). GTDB lineage: Bacteria > Bacteroidota > Bacteroidia > Bacteroidales > WCHB1-69 > UBA5266. The sequence goes on from MWCE01000083.1 coordinate 7,150, forward strand.
TTGCTTCATCAGCCGATAAAACATTTAACTATATCCCCAAAGGATATACTATTCCTACCGATGTAGATTATTTCCATATAACAACCAACAACACCATCTACGGAACCGAAATCCGTTACGACATGGATAGCCCCGTTACTTTGATTGCCGATATGTCGTCCGACATTATGAGCCGACCGGTTAATGTGGCAAAATACGGAATGATTTATGGCGGCGCACAGAAAAATGTTGGTCCTGCCGGTGTTACTTTTGCTATCATTAAAGAATCATTAGTAGGAAAAGTAAGTCGTTATATCCCTACGATGTTAAACTACAAAACACATATCGAAGAAAGTTCTATGTTCAACACTCCTCCCGTTTTTTCAATATTGGTAATGAACGAAACTTTAAAATGGTTAAAACGATTAGGTGGCGTGGAAGTGATGCAAAAGATGAATGAAGAAAAAGCAGGTTTACTGTATAATGAAATCGATCGCAATTCACTTTTTGTAGGCACCGCCGAAAAAGACAGCCGTTCCATAATGAATATTTGTTTTGTAATGGCTGAAGGCCACAAAGACAAAGAAGAAGCTTTCATGGCATTTGCAAAAGAACGTGGTATGGTAGGCATTAAAGGACACCGTTCCGTTGGCGGATTCCGTGCTTCTTTATATAATGCATGTCCGAAAGAAAGCGTACAAGCTTTGGTAAATTGCATGCAAGAATTTGAAAAATTAAATAAATAATCGTCGAACTGCTTGTTTTAAAACAGTTAAACAATTAAAAATTAAGAAATATGAAAATATTAGTTGCAACCGAAAAACCATTTGCCAAAGCCGCCGTTGACGGTATTCGTAACATAGTTGAAAAAGCCGGACATAGTTTAAGTTTACTTGAAAAATATACCGATGTAAACGATTTCTATAAAGCCGTTGCCGATGCCGATGCATTAATCGTTAGATCGGATAAAGTTACCAAAGAAGTTATCGACGCTGCCAAACAATTAAAAATTGTTGTTCGCGCCGGTGCCGGTTATGATAATTTAGATTTAACTGCTTGTTCGGCAAAGAACATTGTTGCCATGAACACTCCCGGACAAAACTCCAACGCCGTTGCCGAATTGGCTATCGGTATGATGATTTATATGTCGCGCAACACCTTTAAACCGGGAACAGGCTCCGAATTAAAAGGTAAAAAACTGGGTATTCATGCTTACGGTAATGTAGGTAAATTAGCTGCCGATATAGCCAAAGGATTTGGCATGGAAGTGTTTGCTTACGATCCTTTTGTTTCTGCCGATAAAATCAAAGCCGAAGGTGTTACTCCACTTAACAACGTGGATGAATTGTATGCTACTTGCCATTTTGTTTCATTACACATTCCCGCCAATGAACAAACAAAAAAATCAATAGGCTATCAATTGTTATCGAAAATGCCTAAAGGTGGATGTTTAATAAACACTGCACGTAAAGAAGTTATCAACGAAGCTGAATTGGTAAAAGCAATGGAAGAAAGAGTTGATTTGAAATACTGCTCCGATATTGCTCCCGACAACGCAAGCGAAATGTCCGAAAAGTTTCAAAACCGTTACTTCGCCACACCTAAAAAAATGGGTGCCGAAACCGCCGAAGCTAACATCAACGCCGGATTAGCATCTGCTAATCAAATTGTTAAATTTTTAGCTACCGGTGATAAAACATTCCAAGTAAATAAATAATCTTTTATCAATAATGTTGATTTGTAGAGACGTTGCATGCAACGTCTCTACTTTTTTATTTGTAAACCAATTTATTTATAAACAATACATCCCGCTTTCTTTTTTGATTTTTGTTCGATTTTGGTGAGAGTATGGTTTGATAGCCGTAATAAATAAAATAATCTTGATACCAATGCTTACAAAAAGCGGTGTAATTCTGTAGGATTTGTTCCCCGGGAGCGAGTAATTCCATGGGAATCTTATCAACGGATTGAACCACATTTTTATCATTTAATACGGTAGTTGTTACTTCATCGCCTAAACCATAATAGAGTAAAATATTATTCTCTTCATCAATATGGGCATGCAGTATATTTCGCAATGATTTTACCATCAAATCTTTATATTGAAATTGCGTATTCCATAACAATTCACCGTACTTATTAAAAACCAATACATAAGCAATTTGATAGCGATATCCTGCAAAGACGGTAGTCGGTGCCGAAGCATAACCGTACATACCGTAACCGGCAGCATATTCTTGGCGATACTCGGGATAAAATACCTCCGCCACAAACACATAAAGACTATCGTTATGCACAATATCATTTATAACTAAATGAAGATTAAGTGAAACGTCTTGTTTGTTTGAACGCATATAGTTTTCATTTGTTAAGAATAAAAAATTATAAAATAAAGTCGTATCAATTTTGTCTTTGGAAAAGCTTAAGGAAACTATGCCGGTGTTAAACTCTTCGGAATTTTTTACATTTACTTCATTGGCATTCACGTAAGTTCCAACAATTAATGCTTGTCCGGAATCGGTCATTACCCATTTACAACTATTCACACGAAATTGCTTATCAAAATCAATTTCTTTTTGAAATAATGTATGACCGTTACTATCTAGTTGATGTAAAATAAGTTTTGATTGCTGTTTGACGTTTAACAAACTACCTACCCACAGGCTTTGTGAAATTGAATCGGCATGAAAAAATTGAAGGGAATAAGGTAGCGAATTATCTGTATGCAAAGGCTTATATGTTATTGTCTTTAAATCTAATAAAAAAATTTCTTCTTTCTTATCATAATAAGTTGTAAACAAAACACAATTTTTATATAAATAAAGATATTGAACCTCTTCCCTATCACGAAGATTAAAAGAAAAAATCTTAATTTTATTTTCGGGAAGAGAATAATGAATCAAAACAGTATTATACAAAGTTTTTCTTCGATAGCTATTTTGCAAACAGATAAAAACATTCTCTTCGTCGGCATTGAATGCTTCGACATTCATTTCTTTTTCGATCAAGAAATCTGAAGTTGTCGTTTTTTTTAAATTGGTATCAAACAAAACAATGCTCCATTTCATTTGCTTATTTTCCACAAAACCTGTTTCATAAAAAAGAGCCACACCATTTCGATGCATGGGAATAATTTGAAAAGGAAATTCGCCAAGGGGTGTTTCGATTTCAAGACGTAAAGGGGGTGAATAAGCTTGAGAATAAAGCAGTGAATAAAGATTAATTACCAATAAAATGAGTATGAATATTCTTTTCATTTTCATTTTATTCTACTAATTTGGTTGATAAGAGTATGGCTTCAACTTGGCGCAGCAAATCACGCTTATCGTCGGTAGGGGCATATAAAAAGCCATCGAGAGTGATGATTCGGTTGCGTTTTTCATCGAGCAGACTGTAATTCACAAAGGCACCTCCCATAAAATCACCTATCATTTTCCAGATACCTTGTGTTTTAACTGCATACATTCCATTAAAATCATAAAACTCCGATTTGGTTGGAATAAATTTCTCATCCACTATCATATATGAACTATCCAAAGAACCGAAAACATATTGTTTGGTTTGTTGGTTGCGCATAGTAATAATATAGGGATTGGTCAACATCAAAGTGTCGGTATAGGGTTGAACATAAATCAAAATACTTTGTCCCCAGTATTTAGTTTCTTTGCGTAACCAACAAAAATTTTCATTCTTAATGGCAAAAACAAAACCATTTGGAACAATCATGGATATTTTATAAGTTTCTTGTAGTTTTTTATCAATATTTCTATCCTGTTGGGCTAATTGAGCTCTTTGAAAACGTTTTATTTCAGCATCTAAAAACAAGGCTGTAATTTTGTCTTTATAATATGAGACGAATGCAATGGCCTCCGATTCATCGGCAGCAGCAATGTTTACTATCAATTGAGGTGAAGCCCATTTGTTTTTTACCACTGTAATTTCAGGTTCGGTGTATTTTTTATCAATATCTATATATAGAATATTTCTTTGCTTTTGATAAACAGCATTAAAATCTTGATTTGCAACCTGAGAAAGCGTAAAAACAGGTTCGTTTTGCGGTAAACATTCCAAAGCCGACATAAAGAAATGCTGCAAGCTATCACCCAACTCCCCTTTCCATTGTGAACTACTGCAAACAACCAACATCTCCCCCGACCTTCCCGACGACGACAGTAAACCCTTGCCTTGTGTCCCGGTTGATTCACAAGCTGTAAAACACAATAAAAGGAAAAATATTACATAAAGAGTTATACCGAATCTATTATTTTTCAATACCATAACTAATCATTTTAAGTATTACGTATTATAAAATACATTACGGTTGCAAAAGTACATAAAATTCATTATTGTAAATCACTATTGTCCGATATAATCCAACAGATTCTTATTTTTTAATTGATCCTTTATCAGCATCTTGTCTTGCGACCTGCCGGAATGTGGTTTTAATTTGAAAATATAAGAAGGGTAAAATTATCCCAATCAGAGATAGATGATGAAGAAAATTCATGTACCTAATAAGTAATATGCTGCAAATCAACAACCAATAGGCAACCGATTACCTTTAAAAAATTGAAAAGGAAATTCCATTGTTAGGGTGCCCACCCTGGCTTCGCTCGCTGCTTTCGTTCGTTTGGCTCGCTGCCTTCGTTTGGGTATTAGGGTGCCCACCCTAACAATGAACATTGGTAACCGGATTTTGGCGCATGCTTAGGATCATTTACATTTCTAATTAACAAAAATATAACGCTCGACTAATGAGGCTGTACATTTATTTTAAATTGATAGAATTTTATTTTTGTTGATTTATTTAATGCAATGCTTTTAATGTAACGAAGCAAAGTGAAGAATCTGTAACAATATCGGAATTTATTATCGGACAATAATGTATATAAATAATCTTATCTCATCGTTTATTTACATGTTAATTTTTAGTAATTTTGTCGGAAAAAAAATTTTACCTAAAAATAAATAATTTTTTAAAGATATGGATTTAATAACAAATATCAAGGCGATGGCAAAACAAGCCGATAAATGCATTGTTTTGCCCGAAGGAACGGAAGAAAGGACATTAAAAGCTGCCGATATTATTTTATCGGAAAAAATTGCCCGTATTATACTTTTAGGCAATAAAGAATTGATTTTAAGCAAAGCGAAAGAATGGAATTTAACACACATCCAAAAAGCACAAATAATCGACCCTGAAAACAATCCCAAGATAGAATTCTATGCCAATATGTTATACGAAATACGTAAAAATAAAGGTATGAATATGGAAAAAGCCCTGCAAATTGTAAAGGATCCTTTGTATTTGGGTACATTGCTAATAAAAAATAAAGAAGCCGACGGCGAAGTGGCCGGTGCAATGAATGCCACGGGAGATGTATTACGCCCTGCTTTCCAAATAGTGAAAACTTTACCCGGAGTAAGCGTTGTTTCGGGTGCTTTTATTATGATAATGAAAGACAAACAATGGGGCGACAATGGCATCATGGTGTTTGCCGATTGTGCAGCTCATCCCAATCCGAATGCTCAAGAATTAGCTGAGATTGCTGTTGTTACAGCCAAAACAGCTAAAAGTGTTGCCGGTATAGAACCCCGTGTTGCCATGTTGAGTTTTTCAACCAAAGGAAGCGCCAAACATGAAATGGTGGATAAAGTAGTTGAAGCAACTGCATTAGCCAAACAAATGGCTCCCGACCTAGCTATTGACGGTGAACTGCAAGCCGATGCTGCCATCGTTCCCAAAGTGGGTGCCAGCAAAGCACCGGGAAGTCCTATTGCAGGAAAAGCCAACGTATTGGTGTTCCCCACCCTCGAAGTTGGTAATATTGCCTATAAACTAGTTCAACGATTAGCCGGTGCCGAAGCCGTGGGTCCTGTTATGCAAGGTATGGCAGCTCCCATAA
>MWCE01000084.1 GCA_002069895.1 Bacteroidetes bacterium ADurb.Bin234
CAGCATAAATGGCAAACTGCTGAAATCATGCTTTCCTCTATTTAAAAGATTTTCATTAATTCGGAATTTACTTGGAATTTCCAGTCAGAAGTTTACGGTGCAAACTTCATTATTTAATCTTCTTTGCGAACTTTTTAAAGTTAAAAATGTTGAAATTGCTCTCTTTTGTGGCACGCCTTCGGTTCATCAAAAGATAACAATGCAGATAACCGACGGATTAAATATTGTAGGTTATTGCAAGATTTCGGAGAAAAAAGAAGTAAAAGCACTTTTCAAGCATGAAGAAGACATTTTTAAAACGCTCCATGGCAATGGTTTTACAAATACCCCGCAATGTCTTTACAATGCTAGATTAAAAGATGAAACGTATATTTTTGCGCAGACGACAACCAAAACAAAGAATTCAAAAATTTTGCATCAGTTATCAGCCATGCACTGGGATTTTCTCAGTCAACTGCATCAGAAAACAAAAACAAGTTTGCCCTTTGAGAAATCCGATTTTTATGAAGCGCTGAATTTACTTAAACAAAATCTGTCTTATTTATCTGTTGCCGATGCCAAATCTGTAAGCGCTGCTATTGCCATGGTGGAAAAGCATTATGAAGGTAAGGAGATAATGTTTTCTTTTTACCATGCTGATTTCACGCCGTGGAATATGTTTGTGGAAAAAGGCGAGCTATTTGTATTTGACTGGGAATATGCCAAACGCACTTTCCCTCCGTTTTTGGACGCATTTCATTTCCTCACGCAAGTCTGCATTTTTGAGCAGCATAAAGACGCCGAAGGAATAATGGCAAATTATCGCGCAAACAGACATATATTTGCAGAATACTTCGACAATCCGGATTTTAGTTATCAATGCTATTTGCTGGGCATAATTTCTTTTTATTTTGACAGAGACAAAGATGATTTCAATAAAAGCAATATTCAAATATGGGCAGCATTACTGAGACTTTTACAGGAACACGCATGAAACAAATCTCCAAGATTGTTTTTATACATTCATTGAATAATTATACCGGCAGTCCCAATGTGCTTTCAGTTGTTATTAAAGGTTTAGCTGCCAGGGGCTATAATATTGATTTGATTACCAGCAGAGGTGAAGGATTTCTTTCGGACATCGAGGGCATAAATTATTATTATACCTGTTATCGCTGGCTGGATAATAAGTGGAAAACTGCCTTTCTAATGCTGTTCTCACAGCTTAAGCTTTTCTTTATGATTTTATTTTCCCGTAATTCGGGTGTTATTTATTATTTGAACACGATCACGCCGTTTGCCGCCGCATGGGCCTGCCGTTTATCCAATAAAAACTTTTTTTATCATGTGCACGAAAATATGCAGCAGGAAAAACAGGTTTACGTTTTATTTCGCTGGTCATACAAACACTGCAACCGCAAAAGCATTTTTGTCTCCCATTACCTGAAAACAACAGCGATTAATTGCAGAGATGGTATTGTTGTTTATAATGCACTTCATCCTGATTTTATCGCTAAAGCAAAACATTATGTTTCTTCCGGCGCTGATAAAAAACAAACCATCTTAATGGTGGCAAGCTTGCGTAAATTTAAAGGCATATATGAATTCGTGGAAATCGCGAAAAAAATGCCGCAATATCTTTTTGAACTTGTATTAAGCGAAACAAAAGCTGCTGTTGAGCATTTCACCATTGAAGCAGAAATCCCTGATAATTTGAAAGTCTATTCTACACAAAATAATTTGCACCCGTTTTATAGACGTGCAAAGTTACTTTTATCTTTGTCACACCCCGAAGCTTGTATTGAAACATTTGGTTTGTCAATTCTCGAGGCTATGGTTTATGGCGTGCCGGCTATTGTCCCGAATGTCGGCGGGCCCACGGAACTTATTGAAGACGGCGTGAACGGATATCATGCAAATCCGCATGATCTGCCTGACATCATTTCGAAAATTGAGACTCTCATGCAAAACGATAAAAAATATCAGGCTTTTTCATTGAATGCTCTTGAAAAATCAAAACAGTTTAACGAAGAAATAATGATTAATGAGATTGAAAATTATTTACTGAAATGAAAGTTGCAATAATTGGAACACGGGGTATCCCCGCAAAGTATGGTGGATTTGAAACCTTTGCACAAGAGGTGTCTCCTTTATTAGTAAAGAAGGGATTTAATGTTACGGTTTACTGTGATCGCTCAGAATTAACCACGCCACCAAAAAGTTTTAGAAATGTTTCGCTTTTTTATATTTCTACAACAAAAACGAGAAATCCATTGCTTTATTACCTACTTAGTGTGTGGCATTCATTAAAAAGTGAAGATGTAATCTTGGTTGCGGGCACAGGTGGTTCGTTATTTTACGTTATTAACATTTTTTTCCGGAAAAAAATTGTTACAAACGTAGATGGTGTTGAATCTAAAAGGGATAAATGGTCGCCTTTGAAAAAAGCATTCATAAAATTGACGGAAATAGTGGCTGTTAAACTTTCTACACATATTATTGCTGATTCAAAAGAAATTACTAATTACCTTTTTTCAACTTATGCAAATCTCGATAAAATGAAATTATCCACAATTGAATACGGGGCATATATCAACAACGCATTCAATCAAACGGTGTTGGATAAATACGGTTTAAAAAAAGATTCTTATTATTTGGTTGTTAGTCGTCTTGAACCGGAAAATAATATTAAGATGATCATCGATGGTTATAAATTGTCCAACTCTTCAAAATCTTTAATCATCGTTGGAGATTTTGTTTCAGATGATTATGCCGCAGTGATTCAAAAAGAAAAAAACGAAAAGATTAGGCTTTTGGGTGGCATATATAATCCCGAAGAATTGGCTGTTCTAAGATACTCAGCTTTTGCATATATTCATGGACATT
>MWCE01000085.1 GCA_002069895.1 Bacteroidetes bacterium ADurb.Bin234
ACCATTTTGCCGCTATCACCTTTAACGGTAATGTTTTTCCGTAAATCGTATTCCGTTCCTTCATAATAATCTTTGAAAACGTTCATCATCCTTTCGAGCGTAACCAATGTATCGGGTTTTACGGAAAAGGGATAGTTTTCCATATTAGGGTCTAATTTCAGGGAAGGAGCGAGGAGGTCGAACACCCGCCATTCCCGGCGGCGTGCAGCCAATAAAGCGCGGCTCTCAGGAGCATAGGCATAGCAAAAACGGAAAGGCTCTTTACCGTCCCACCATCCGCTGTCGAGAGCCAATGAAAATACATTGTCGGAATACATAAAATAATCTTTGTTTGCCGTATCTATTTCTTTGATGGTACTTGCGTTGGCATTTACGGAAATATGATCGTCGGGCACACGTTGGGCAGCCCATACCGCTCCTTTGTTTCCTTTGCCCGATCCTAAGATTTCCAAATGCCATACTTCCTGCTTGTCGGCTACGGTTAAACATTCGCCGGCATCTATCCACCCATAGGTTTTCAATAATTCTCCTGCCACAACAATGGCTTGCCGTGCCGTAGAACAACGTTCCAACATTAAGGTACACAGCCGTTGACAATCAATCAATCCGTTATCTGATTTCAAACTAGGTCTGCCGCCGAAAGTAGATTCGCCGATAGCGAGTTGTTTTTCGTTCAAACAGGGATAAGCCGTATTCAAATAGGCATAAGTATGGGAAATCTGAGGAACAACACCGATGGAATCATTTCGATAACTCGGCATAGGATTGGAATTATCCCACAATCGTTTATACATGGTAACCGTTGCTCCGGTAGCATAATTTTTAGCCGGAGTTACAAAAATATTGGAACGGGTACGGTGGCTGTCGTCAGTATGGGAAGTACGAACCGAACCGTCGTCGGTGGCTTTTTTACCCATGGTGATACTTGTACATTCATTCGGAACATCTGTCGGATAGTCTTCGTGTTGTGCATATAAATAAGATATGGATAGCATGATAGCAACACAGAAAACCGGCATTTTTTTTGTCATCTCTTTTCTCTTTTTGGTATTAATTGTAATGAATCGGGATGCAAAAATACGAAATTAAGCGTAATGAAAAAGGTAATTCAAGAGAATTTTATAAAGGTGTTGAATAACAAAATATAATAGTAATATAAAAATCAATAACAAAGACGTGAAAAATGAAAACATAGCATATATCCCTTATTAGATTAATGCTATGTTTATAATAAATTTGGAATAAATTAATATGAAGTTAGGTTAACGTAATGGATTTATTTATCTTATAACTACTTCTTTTTTATTGGATACGGTTTGGTTGTTCTTCCAACACAATACTTTTGCTTGTCTGTGACGGAGTCAGTTCCATATAACATTTATGATTTACCGATTTCAGATAAGAGAAAATGCTATCGATAGTTACATTACAATTGGCATCAAAAGGAGAAATAGTATCCCCGTTTATTTGGATAACATCATATTTTGAAGCAAAAACTTGAATCAATCCATCTCCCGATTTTCTAATAATTTGAACTTTAGGAGTGAAATCACCATGACATAAATTTACTCCGTAATCAATAGAATGATTAGAATAAAATCCTGAACATGAATTCTTTTTATTTTTATCTTTATTGTCTATATCATAAATAACTTCGTATTGAGTATTTTTATCTGTATTTACGATTAAACAATATGGGATAGGAACCGTTTCACAACAAGATGAGAAAAAGAAGATGAAGCTTACTATAAGCGCATTTTTAATTATTATGTGTTTCATTGTTTAGTTGTTTTTATTATTATATTAAAGAGTATGCCATTTATATCTTATACCGGGATCTTTGCTTTGACTTCTCCAGTAAGGTGCATAATTATGCCTGCAAGTTGCGGCGCCATTGTCGGTAACCAATAAAAATTTGTTCTTAATTTTCCCGTTTTTCTTTAATTCATATCCCGACCCGAATCCGACTAAATAATGAAAAGACCAACTATAACCTATCATACAGAAAATGGGCCAATTATTGATTCTAATTCTATCATGAGGAGAAGAACATAAATTAACCCCATATACATTATCTGTTATATCTTTAACCGCTTTATTCATTCCTCCTTGATACATGGGATATGAGTTCCCTGTTTTTACACAATAAGATAATAAATTTGCATACAAACCATGGTCTGCATCCGAAACACTTCCTTGAGAACTATGCCATGCTCTATAATTGTATTTTGTATATGTTCCTTGACTATTATCAGAATAAATGGGAACATAATTAGAAGAAGTTTTTCTGTAATTGGTATAGAAACCGCGATATGCCCAAGCAACAGCACTCGGACCGCACCAACCTGTCCATCTCGTATATTTTAGGCCGTTATTATAATAAGGTATTATATACTCACGCCATGTAGTGGAAGATGCTCTCATCATATCTTCATTCACATCGGCTATTATTTCCGAATCAGACATGTTTAAAATAATGTCTTTATAGGCATCGGCATTTTCCCAAAATTGATCCAATTCAATATTGAATTCGTTAATCTCGGCCTCCATCTCGGCAATTACATACGAATGATCTTCTAAATCCTCATCATTCATAGAATTTATTAATTCCTGGTAATTTTCATACATATTACATGAAGGTATGGTTGTTATTGAAGTTTCACCATCTTCGGACAATAAATAAAGAGGAATATCTCCAGGATTGGATGGTATTCCATAAAAGATATCGGGATAATTTCCGATAAAAAAATCTAAACCTCCTTCATAATACGTATAATCCAAAGGTTCGTCAAACATAAAATGAATCATATTTGATGATTCTTTTTTTGCAATTGTTGTTATGGTTGCTACCACTAATCCATTTTGAATAATGCCGAATTCATAGTACTTTGGCCTACTATCATAATCATAAATAATAACAGGTCGTTCGGTTAAAGTGTAGTTTCCAACCATAACATTTAATGGTGTTGATAAAGCATTTTCGATTTCCCAGTAAGCATAATATCTCGCAACTTTGTAATGAACAATAAAATTGTCATCTTCAAAAACCGAAAGTTCTGCTTCTGTTGCAATAGGGATATCCGATAAGAGGGATGATTTTTGTAGTTTAATGTCGTTTTTTAAATCCGACATTATTTCTTTTTCACATGATGTTATTAAACATCCAATTAGAATTACAGCGACACAAAAGTACGCATTGATTAGTTTTCTTGATCTGTTCATAAATTTTACATTTTGATTGTTAATTATTTATATATAGCATTTTAATCTTAAAGTTATAAATGTCTTTTATATCCCAATCTTTATTTTCTTTACCGATAAGGAACTTTCAACTATAAGATGAAATGATGTTTGTTTAAATTGATAATGGAATTTTTTATTGTGATTTTTATATGATCATATAAAATGATAAAGAAGTCATATAAAAACTTTGTTAATCAAATTACTGCATCATTCATAGTTTTCGGTTTTATTGTTTTTATTTCCTTTGTTTTATTTATATTTATAATAATTTTTCTGCAAAAATACATTTTTTTAATATACAAACTACAATTGCCAAAAAAAATAAAATATTTTTTCTTAACTCATAATAAATGACTTAAACTTTACCGCTGTCCATTTATTCTTTGTTTTATGAGAAACATAAGTCAGTCCCTGTCTGCATGCTTCATCCTTTATAATCGGTAAATCCTCCATTTCATAAAAACCGCTTAAAAACAACACCCCGCCCTTCTTTAAGTGAGCGACGTAAGCCGACATATCTTTTAACAACACATTTCGGTTGATATTCGCCAGAATAATGTCGAATAACGTATGCGGTATACGGTTCACATCGCCGAGCAAACTATCCATGTTTGCAATATGATTGCGTTGTGCATTCTCCCGGCAGTTTTCAAATGCCCATTCGTCGGTATCGATAGCTATAATATGTTTTGCCTGACGCATGGAAGCAAGTATAGCTAAAACACCTGTTCCACAACCCATATCCAAAACCTCTTTCCCTTTACAATCTTCTTGCAATAAATAACTTATCATTAAAGCCGTGGTTTCGTGATGAGCCGTACCAAACGACATTT
>MWCE01000086.1 GCA_002069895.1 Bacteroidetes bacterium ADurb.Bin234
ATGTTGTTCAACTATTATTGGTTTATATCCTTCTTTACAAAGCAAACAAGCTGAAACCAATCCACCCAAACCTCCACCAATAATAACAACAGTTTTTCCCATGCAGACCGTTTTAAAAATGAAGTTGCAAAAGTAAAGAAAAATATTTAAAATTTTAATGCTTTTTTCGGCAAATAAATAGAATAGATATCTATTATCAAATCTTTTTATTATTCGAAATGATTATTGAATAAGTAGAAACTCACCTTTTTTCTCAATAAGTTGATTAAAATTGTCTTTATATCTTATTCTATACAAATATAAACCTTGGGGTTGCAATTCTCCTTTAAACATTCCGTTCCAACCACGCTCAACATGCGTTGATTGAAATAATTGTTTATTATTATTGGAATAAATCACCATTTCAAATTCACTCATATGTCCGGAAACAAAGACTTTGAACTCATCGTTTATGCCATCGTTGTTAGGTGTAAAAGCAGTAGGTACGGTTATTTGAGTACATGGTACAACCCTAACAAAAATTTGAGCTGAGCTGTCTTTGCCGTTTCCATCGGTATATTGAACCGTAAAGATTTTACTTTGATCAACGTCAACATTTATTTCAGCAGCCGTTTGTCCGTTACTCCATATTACGTTTCTTGCGTTTTTAACATACAAGCTAATATTGCTGTTTTCACATACGATTGTATCCCTGCTAACAAAAACCGGTTTAACAATTTCTTTTTCTACAAATATTTCCGTTTGTTTTTGAGAAACTGTTTGTTGTTCTGTTTTATTTAATTTTGTAATCACAGCTTGTTTTTGGTTTGCTATCTGCGGTTCTTGTTTTACTTCCACCTTTACTTCCATTTGTTCTTTAGGTTTAATACTTTCTTCATCCTTTGCAGAAGGGGATGACGAACTTGCTTTGTTATCGAATACTCTTGTTTCAACCTTTTTTTCAACAGGTAAAACCTTTTCTGTCGGACTTATAGCTTTTGTATGTTCTTGAATCGTTTCATCAACAACAATTTCAACATTATTATTTGTAGTAATAATTTTTTCCACCTGTTGTTGTTTAGGGGTATTGTCTTTACCTAAGAACAACACACTAAGCGTAATGGCAGTAATAATCCCTATCATTGCCGATCCGTAAAATACATATTTACGCATAGAGAAAACCGGTTTTGATACCTTCTTTCTGATATTTTTCCATACATGAGAAGAAGGTTCGGGGGCATAATCTTTGAAATTATCCTTGAATAATTCTCCTATGTCTTTATATTGTTTCATCTTTTTATTTAATGCTTATCTTGCTTGTTATACAATTTCGTAATTTTTTCTTGCAGTATTTTTTTCGCCCTAAACAGTTGAGTTCGACAAGTGGTTGGGGTGCATTCCAACACCTTGGCTATTTCATCGTAAGAATATCCTTCTATTTCATGCATATTAAATACCATTCGATATCCATCGGGCAAGTTTTGAATCATCTGAAGCAATAATTGATGCGATAAAAAATCATGTTGCACCACCGACTGATCTTTTAAAGAATCTTTGTACTCTTCATAATCTACCAATTGATATTTTATTTGTTTTATATTTTTACGATATAACATAAAGGCTTGATTGATAACAATCGTTGTCATCCATCCTAAAAAAGTGCCTTTGCCGCTATATTGTTCCATATGTTCAAAAATTTGAATAAACGCATCTTGCAAAACATCTTCCGCATCTTCTTCTTTCTTTGTGTAACGTAATGCACAGTTAAAAAGCTTGGGAGCATATTGCTTGTATAAGAGCTCCATATAATTCATGTCTTTCTTTATACAACCAGCAATAATTTCCTTCTCCGATGCATACATTTCTTCTTTATTGTTTTGCATGCTTAATGATGTAAAATATTAATTTTTGTTGCATTGAATACCTTTAATCATGAAATTTATTTCCATAAATAAAGATAAAATATTATAATTCAACCGAATCTCTAAAAACGGGTATTTCAATATTGGAAAATCCCTGTTCTTCCAAATGACGTTTATAATCCGCTTGAACAGGTGGCTCTCCATGTACAAGGAATAGTTTTTTTATTTTCGATTTGTCTTGACAACTTAAATATTGTGTCATCTCTATATAATCGCCGTGTCCCGACAAAGCATCAATTTCCCTGATTTGAGCGTTTACATAATATTTATTTCCATAAATGGAAATCTCTTTTTCTCCGCTAACAATTCTGTGACCTAATGTTCTCGGAGCACAATAACCTACAACCAATACGGTTGTCTTTTTATTTTCAATATTATTGGCTAAGTGGTGCTTAATCCGACCGGCTTCCATCATACCCGAAGCCGAAATAATTACACAAGGTCGGGTGGTTGTATTTAACCGTTTCGAATCTTCTTTGGTGCGAACATAAAACAAATTGTCGAAACCGAAAGGATCTTGTTGCGTATGTATTATATCGATAATATCTTCTTTAAAACATTCGGTATGTAATCGATAAATGTCGGTTGCCGAAACAGCCAAAGGACTGTCGACAAAAATGGGCACATCGGGTAAACGTTTATTCTTTTTTAATTTATTTAATATATAAATGATTTCCTGACAACGACCTATGGCAAACGAAGGAATCAACAATTTACCTAAATTCTTTACACATGTTTCCTGCACAATTTGGGCTAATTTTTCTTCGGCAATATCTATCTTTTCGTGTATGCGATTACCGTAGGTCGATTCGGTAATGATATAATCCACTTGGGGGAAACTATCGGGATCTTTTAATAAATACTTATTATATCGTCCGATATCGCCGGTGTAACAAAGCGATTTTTCTTTGCCGTCTTCATTAATATATAAGATAATAGCCGAACCCCCGAGAATGTGACCCGTATCGCTAAAAGTTACTTGCACCCCGTCTTCAATAATAATTTTCAAATTATTGGGCAAACTGATAAAGTAACGTAAGGAAGCAAAAGCATCGCGTGCCGTATAAATAGGATCTACAGCCGGTAATCCAATTTTGGCTCGTTTTTTATTAAAATCAATAATATCTGTTTCTTGTATCTTTCCCGAATCGGGCAACATGATCGAACACAAATCGCGGGTGGCATGCGTACAATATATTTTCCCTTTAAATCCATGATTGCATATATAAGGAATCAAGCCCGAATGGTCGATATGGGCATGCGACAAAATTAAAACATCGATATCCGCAGGATTAAATCCCAAATCTTTGTTCATCCCATCGGTTTCCAAACCTTTGCCTTGATACATACCACAATCCAACAGTATCTTTTTACCCGATTGGGTTGTTACTAAAAATTTACTTCCCGTTACTTCTCCTACAGCTCCTAAAAAATCTACCTTCATTTAAATAATTTTTATCATTAATATTAATAACATGGATAATCAGCTAAAATGTTGTACAAAAATAAACTTTTTTATATTAAGACTTTTATTTCAGATAAAATATCTTTTTCTTACTTATTATACTTATCAAGCAAGTCATCACCAAATTCGTTGGTATGCCAATTTACATTCAATATTAAAATATTTTTATTATTTTAAAAACAAAATCCAATCCGATTAAAAAAAATTGTACTTTTGCACTCCCAATTGGTGCGGTAGTTCAGTTTGGTTAGAATACATGCCTGTCACGCATGGGGTCGCGGGTTCGAGCCCCGTCCGCACCGCCGAAAACTCTCTGAATGAGAGTTTTTTTTGTTTTTTATTTAATACTGTCTTCTTTCCGTTTTCTTTTTTCCTATTATTTGCTAAAACAATCTTATTATTGAACAATCCTTTTGAATAATGGTTTTATATAAAGTTTAACAAAGTAAAACTTACTATTTAACATGACGAAGTGGAAATTAGATAAAGAACATATACTGCAAGACATGCTGTCGAGCGAAACAGAAATTATTCCCTTGTTGAATCCAACGGAAATGGAAGAGGTAAAAACAGTTGAAATACCCGAAATCATTCCCATTCTGCCCCTGCGCAACACCGTTATGTTCCCCGGCATTGTAATCCCAATTACCGTAGGACGTGAAAAATCAATCGATTTAGTTAACGAGAGCTATAAAAACAAAACATTAATAGGTGTTATTACCCAAAAAGATGAGGACATACAAGACCCCGAAGAAAAAGATTTATATGAAATAGGCACACTCTCCCGTATTTTGAAAATATACCGCATGCTCGATGGCGGAACAACCATTATCATTCAAGGCATCAAACTGTTTAAAATCGAAAAAATTGTAGCTGAAATCCCTTACCTTAAAGCTACCGTATCACCTTATATTACCAACGATACCGATGAAACCGTTTTAAACAACAAAGAATTCAAAGCCACTATGGCTTCTTTAACCGATATTACCGACAAATGCTTGAAACTTTCCCCTAACCACCTTCCTGCCGAAGTTGTTTTTATGTTAAAAAACATCGGACACCCTTCCTACCTCATCCATTTCATCGCTTCAAATTTAGATTTTGATGTCTTGGAAAAACAACAAATACTCGAAACCTCCGATATGGCACTGCGTGCAAAAATGGTGTTGCATAAACAACTCAAATGTCTTCAGATGGAAGAACTCAAAGCCCAAATTCAAAAAAAGGCTAAAACCGAATTGGACAAACAACAAAAAGAATACCTTTTAAACCAACAATTAAAAGTGATTCAAGACGAATTGGGAAATAACAGCATCGACCAAACGGTTAAAGATTTAAAAACCAGAGCTGAAAAGAAAAAATGGGACGAAAAAACACAAAAACAATTCGAAAAAGAAATTGCAAAGCTGGAACGCATGAACCAAATGTCGCCCGATTTCACCGTCCATCTTAACTACCTCGAACTGCTGGTCGACCTCCCATGGAACGAATACACTAAAACCGATATCGATTTACATAAAGCCCGCAAAATTCTCGACGAAGACCACTACGGATTAGATAAAATCAAAGACCGCATTGTGGAATACTTAGCCGTTTTAAAACTCAAAGGCGATATGAAAGCCCCCATTTTATGTTTCGTCGGACCTCCGGGAGTAGGGAAAACATCCTTAGGGAAATCCGTCGCCAGAGCTACCGGACGAAAATACATTCGGATGTCATTAGGTGGACTACACGACGAAGCCGAAATACGTGGACACCGAAAAACATATATCGGTGCCATGCCCGGACGCATCATTCAAAACATCCGCAAAGCTGAATCCGCTAATCCTATTTTTGTTTTAGACGAAATCGACAAAATATCAGGCGCTACACCTCAAGGCGACCCCTCATCGGCCATGCTCGAAGTACTCGACCCCGAACAAAATAATGCCTTCTACGATAACTTCTTAGAAACAACTTTCGATTTATCAAAAGTCCTCTTTATAGCTACAGCCAATTCGCTCAATAATATTCACCCCGCCTTAGTCGACCGTATGGAAATTATCGACCTGAGCAGTTATCTGATGGAAGAAAAAATCGAAATTGCCAAACGCCATCTTATCCCTCGACAAATTGCAGAACACGGATTAACAAAAAAACACATTCAATTTTCCAACACCCTTATCCAACAAATCATCAGCGATTACACCCGCGAAGCAGGCGTTAGGATCCTTGAAAAAAACATTGCCAAAGTTATTCGCCACCAAGCCTTTTTGATAGCAAACGATGAACCCTATACGAAAAATCTAAACAAAGAACACATCAAACAAACACTGGGAAGTCCACTATACAAAAAGGAAAACGATCTGAAAGAAAATAAAGTAGGCATTGCCATCGGTTTAGCCTGGACACCGGTAGGCGGCGATATACTTTATATTGAAACAGCACTTTCCGTCGGGAAAGGTAATCTTTCCATTACCGGCAACCTCGGCGATGTGATGAAAGAATCGGCCACCATTGCCTATGAATACCTCAAAGCCCATGCCGCCGAATTCAAGATCGATGTCAAACAATTTGCCGAAAAAGATGTCTACATTCACGTACCCGAAGGAGCCATACCCAAAGACGGACCCTCAGCCGGTATAACTTTGCTTACAGCTTTAATATCCACTTTCACAGGAATTAAGCCAAAAGCTAAACTTGCCATGACAGGCGAAATCACCCTTAGAGGCAAACTTTCACCTGTTGGCGGAATCAAAGAAAAAATCTTAGCCGCCAAACGTGCCGAAATCTTCGATATCGTTCTCCCCGCCGACAACCAAAACAACGTAAATGAGATAGATGCCAAATATATAGAAGGTATGCGCTTCCACTATTTTAACGATATGACTCAAGCATTAAAATTCAATTTGGAATATTAAACCCCGTTACTAATATCAAACTGTGGGAAAAAAAGACCACCGACAGACATCTGACCACTAACAACTGATAACTTTTTTTAAAATTTGGGCGTGCCCCTTCGGGTCGGGCTTTCCGCTACAAGTCCTCGCTACGCTGCGGGCTTTTCGCTTCAATCCCTCACGCAAACTCTTTACCAACGCTTTACGTCCTTTCAGCCGATTTTTTCAATCAACCCTCACCTTTAAATTCAGATCGATTATCCGTTATTCATCGTCCTTATTCTTTTTCCACACAAACCAAATATTACACCTTTTTTTATACTAATTTTCATTAAAAAATACTTATGGAACAAACATTCTTTACTTACTCATTCCCAATAGCTTGCTTAGTTTTTCAAATTTGCTACTTGACGTAATTTTTAATTTATAGTTATTCCTTATTTTGATGAATCGTCCTCTAATAATAGCCGAACCATTAATTAATTCCAATGATTCCTTTCCTCCTCCAAAAAAAAGGAGCCTTCCGGCTCCTCCTATTTTGTGTTAATATTTTATTTTACATATTCATAATAATAAACATCGGTAAATTCATATTCTCCGTTACTTTTATATTCCCCTGTTGATTTCACTGGCCATTTTCCGTCGTATTCATAGGTAAAAGTTCCGGTAAATTCGTCACTCTCTCCATCATATGAAAGTTGTTGTTTCATTGTCAGAATGTTGTTTTTACTGGTTGCCGGAGATTCTGCATAATTAATCAAATTATAATAAGGGGATAGTTTGTCGTCGTAGGTATAGGTTGTGAAGTCGGTAGCATCTTCATAAATCCATTTTTCGCTTGTGATATTATCTCCATTGTAGACATAATCAATAGTATAACTATAAGTTTCAGATTTATGTAAGTTTTTATGCAAAAGATGTTTTTTCTGTCCGGGGATAAAAAAATGCATTAAGCGGAAAGCTTTATCTTTATATGTAAAGTTTTTAGCAAAATATTCTTCTTCCTCTTCTTCAATATCATCATAATATTCAGTTACTTTAACTTTTGTTATTTTATCCCCGTCATGTGTAATTTCGGCAAGAAGGCTTAGGGTTGATTCATAGAAATATTCTGCTTTTTTCAATTTAGATTTTTCATACGTAAACGTTAGGTAGCCTTCCAGCTCTCCATCATAATAATTCTTTATTTTAGAGATTTGTTTGCCATCGTATTCGAAAACATCATAGGATTGACCATCCGTTCTATAGGCAATTTTCACCAGCAGGTTTTTGTCCCATGTCCATGTTTCGGCAAGTTCTTTCGGAGGCGTTATTTTTTCTAAACCATAATAATATTGCGCATAAATTTTACTGATTTTTTGTTTGGGATTATACACTCCCTCTTTGTCACAAGCGGTAAAAATCAATGCAAAAATCACACATACAGTTGTTAAAAATCCATACTTTTTCATTTCATTTAATTTTTAAATTATTAATATATTTCTATTTATTTTTTGCAAATGTATATAAAAAATAGTACAATTATCAGAAAACAATATATTTTTTCTTTACGCAAAATTCATGACCGATTAGTCTCATTTATTTTTTTATTTTTGCAAAAACATAAATCCATGACTTCCATTATCAAAAAAAGTATCCTTGCTGTCTGTGCCTTATGCCTATTAATGGCTTGTAATCAAGAAAAGACAATACATTTTCAAGGGTTTGCCATCGGCACTTATTATTCCATTACTTATATCGGAAAAGAAAACGCCGATTTGCCAAGGGCAGTCGATTCAATATTAAACGATATTTCTAAAACCTTTTCCATTTTCGATACTACTTCACTAATCTCTAAAGTAAACGCAAATAAAACGCTAAGATTAAATCAAGATTTTATTGCTGTTTTTAATACCGCATTAGAAATTAGCGAATTAACAGAAGGAGCTTTTGATGCCACCGTTGCACCTCTGGTAAATATATGGGGATTTGGCAGGGAAAAACAAATAGAAATTACCCAAAAAGAAATCGACAGTCTTATGGCTATAGTTGGATATAAAAAAGTGAGTATTCAAAAGCAGGAAATAATCAAAAGTGATCCTCGCATTCAACTCAACTTCAATGCCATTGCCAAAGGATATGCTGTAGATAAAATAAGTCAATATTTAATCAGTAAAGGGTATTCCGATTGTTTGGTCGACATCGGTGGCGAAGTGGTGGCAAGAGGAACAAAAAACGGAAAAGATTGGCAAATAGGTATACAAATCCCAACCGAAACCGCCGAAGGTGATATAGCAGCGGATTATGTCTTTAACTTACAAAACCGTGCCGTAGCTACCAGCGGCAACTACCGGCGGTATCACGAAGAAAACGGTGAACGCTTTTCGCATATCATTAATCCGAAAACAGGGCAATCGGAAAGGAGTAACTTGTTAAGCGTTACCGTAATTGCCGCTAATTGCACTTATGCCGATGCCTTGGCAACGGCTTTTATGGTGATGGGACTTGATGCTTCCATGCAGTTTTTAGATAAACATCCGCACTATGCAGCTTATTTTATTTACGATGATAAAGGAAAATTCAAAACAAAAAAAACAGCTAACTTTCCCGAAAAAAGCAAACAAACAGATGCCGAGCTATAAAATGCCGGTTTAAATCAACTCCCAAAGCTGAATCCAAATCCTTCACAGTAACTTAAAACATATTAAATATATGTTAAATATGTAAAATCGATGTTAACAAGCAAGCAATTTATATATCTTTGCACAAAAATACATGATGAAAAATGGGAAAAGTTCGCATCTTAGTTGTTGATGATGAAGAAAGTTTGTGTGAAATACTAAAATTTAATCTTGAAAAAGAAGGGTATGAAGTCGACACCGCCCTATCGGCCGAAGAAGCTTTAACCATGAACATAGCCTCCTATCAATTGCTGTTGTTGGATGTAATGATGGGCGAAATCTCTGGTTTTAAATTGGCTTCCATATTAAAAAACAGTAAAACTACCTCTTCCATTCCTATTATTTTTTGTACGGCCAAAGATACGGAGAAAGATACCGTCGAGGGATTGAACCTCGGTGCCGACGATTATATCTCCAAACCCTTTTCGGTGAAAGAAGTCATTGCCCGTGTGAAAGCCGTATTGCGTCGCATTAAACAGGAACAACAAAAACAAGACCCTTCAAAGATCATTAGCTATGAAGACCTTGTTATCGACAGCGATAGCAAAAAAGCCAGCATCAAAGGTCAAACTTTAGCATTAACAAAAAAAGAATTTGAATTGTTATTGCTCTTTGTTTCCCATCCCAATGTGGTGTTTAACCGTGAATCTTTGTTGGAAAAAATCTGGCACGACGATGTATACGTTATCGATCGTACCATCGACGTGCATATTACCCGTCTGCGTAAAAAAATTGTGCCTTACGACAAGCAATTGGTAACCCGCTTGGGCTACGGTTATTGTTTTGAAATATAAACGAATCGCAATGTCGTCCGGAGAAAAAATATATTTTAAATTCCACCTCCGCTTGTTTTGGTCGGTGATGGCTGTGTTTATATTACTAACCGCAAGTTTTGTATGGTTTTATATTTCTAAAGAAAAACAATATAAAATCGAAATTCTCAACCAACGTTTGAGTGTATATAATCGCTGTGTGCACCATAACTTGATCAACGGATTAACATTCGATGCCGCCGTTGAAACGGATTTCGGTCGTACAACGATACTTGATTTAAAAGGCAACGTATTATACGATAGCGAAAAAAAGGATGTTTCTACCATCGAAAACCACTTGAATCGTAAAGAAATACAAGAGTGCTTGCAAAACGGAAGCGGATACGATATTCGCCGCCATTCCGAAACAACGGGAAAATATTATTTCTATGCCGCCAAATTGTTCGACGATTACATTATACGTTCGGCTATTCCTTATAACAATGCCCTTATCAACGATTTAAAAATCGATTATACCGTTATCTGGATTTTTCTTCTCATCGTAAGCGTTTTAAGTTTTATTTACTTAATGGTGATGAAACGACTCGGACAAAACATCAATCACCTCAACGACTTTGCCATGCGCGCCGACAAAGAAGAGGTTATTGAATATACCGCCAAATTCCCCGACAATGAATTGGGCGAAATATCTCAACACATTATTCAGATTTATAATCGTATGATGAAAGCCAAACGTGATCTGGTAATTGAACAAAAACGGGTATTGAAGGAACAAGAACAACAAGCACTGATAAAAAAACAATTAACCCAAAACATATCGCACGAACTGAAAACTCCCGTAAGCAGCATACAAGGATATCTCGAAACCATACTTACGAACATGGACTTATCGCCCGATACCATTCAGCATTTCGTGCAAAAAAGTTACGATCAATGCAATCGTTTATCCTCCTTATTATACGACATTTCCAATCTTACTAAATTGGAAGAAGCTCCCGAAATGTTTGTCAAAGAAACAGTTGATATCAGCGAAATCATTGCATCGACCCTAAGCGATGTGGGTTTATTATTGCCGGGGAAAAACATAAGTGTAGATAATCGCACGAGAGGCAAAACATTAATTTGTAAAGGAAACCCTTCCCTGCTGTATTCCATTTTCCGCAACCTGATTGACAATACCCTTACCTATGCCGGCACCCACATTGAAATAGGCATTGATTGTTATAAAGAAGACGAAACACATTATTTCTTTCGCTATTACGACACAGGCATAGGTGTAAGCGAAGAGCATTTACCCCGTTTATTCGAACGTTTTTACCGTGTGGATAAAGGACGTTCTCGCAAATCGGGCGGCACAGGTCTCGGTCTCGCTGTTGTGAAAAACGCCCTACTTAATCACGGCGGAAGCATCAACGCCAAAACGCATCATCCCACCGGATTGGAATTTGAGTTTAGTGTAGGAAAAAAATAAAGAATTGCCAACCAATTACATGCTTTTATATAGTAACTACCTATGCGTTCAATATGATGGTTTTCCCCTGCTTGGGGACGATTAATTTTTTATGAGTTTTGTGGGCAATTTTTGATTTCGTACGAAAATGGCATAAAACTATCTTCTTAAAATCGTTGATTCTTTTAGCTTTTACTATTTCCTTTAAAAACAACGGATTGCTGATAAGTATATCTATATTACTTATTTTTCTCAACACACTTATATCCTTGGTGTCGCCGCTGATAAAAATCCTTGTGCCGTACCATTCCAAAACATAAGAATAATGTTCGATACACAAAGCGTGTGTTGTTTTAAAAGCAGTGATATGCCATGGACCGCTTTTATTCAGTTGATCGATTGTAATATAATTATTGGCATAGCATCTAATCCCGAAAGGGCCTGCAGTCTTCAATTTCTGCGATCTTACCTCTTTGCGATTAAAATGATCGTCATGCGCATGCGTAAACAAAAAATAAACCTCTTTCTCGTGTCGGGATAAAGCCTCCAAATGACGTGCGTCAAAACTCATAAATCCATAAGCCCCTGACACATAAGGAAAATCAATGTATAAACAATCCACTTCATCTGTGAAACAAAAGCCGCAATTACCTATAAATTTGGCAACAAGTGTTTTTTTTATATTCTCGTTTATATTTGTTTTGTGCATAAAATAACCGACAGTTTTGACTTTAAGCAACGTTTGTAAAGAGAAATATATTATAATTATAATTGAATGCATTTATATAAATAAAAACACTATTGTCCGACAAAAATCTGAAAACAGTTAAATTAAATTATAATATATTAAATCACTATTGTCCGATATAATCCAACAAATTCTTATTTTTTAATTGATCCTTTATCAGCGCCTTGTCTTGCGAACTGCGAAAATGTGGTTTTAATTTTAAAATATAAGATGGGTAAAATTATCCCAATTAGTGATAAATGATGGAGAAAATTTATGTGCCTAATAAGCAATATGCTGCAAATCAACAACCAATAGGTAACCGATTACCTTTAAAAAATTGAAAAGGAAATTCCATTGTTAGGGTGCCCACCCTGGCTTCGCTCGCTGCTTTCGTTCGTTTGGCTCGCTGCCTTCGTTTGGG
>MWCE01000087.1 GCA_002069895.1 Bacteroidetes bacterium ADurb.Bin234
GCTTTTATAGGCTCTCTTTTTTATATAACGGCTTTTTCTTTTGCTTCAATCATATTCAGCCCGTTTTTGTTTAAATCCTTAAAAACCGTATTCAATGAAAAAACAGAAAATATCAATCTTTGTTTTAAAATTTACAACGAATCTAATCGTTTTTCGGATAAAAGGACGGAAGCCGGTATAAATGAACATACTGTTTTGATTGTAACCGATATGACTGAATTTGAAAATAAATATAAATTTATAAATACAGGCCTTAAAGTTAACGGGCAAACGATATGGCAGATAAATATTGACGGCCTGCTTGTATTTGGCGCCAAAGATACTAATATACAAGAAATAGCACAAGCCTTAAACGGCAGCAAAATTATTGATAAAAAAATAAAAGAGATTTTACAGTTAAATAAAAAAGTCAGACTGGACATAGATTCTGTTATTGTTGACGAACAGTCAGAAGACATGTTTTTTTACGGCAGAACGGCCGTAATAAATACGGACCAATATGCAAAAACAGCTGTCAAAATACTTGATTCTATATCGGTTATGTATGCGCAAAAAACAATAATATCTCTTGCGAACGTTTCAAATAATGATTTGTAAGTCGGATAGTCTCTATATGTTCTACAAGGGGAGTTCATTATTTCACTCAAACTTTCATTGGTTAGAGACAATCTTTCTTTGAAATAATCCACCAACCCCTCTTCAATATAAGGCGGATGGTTAAAATAAATGTCAATGGCCTCTTCTCTTTTCATAATTCCTGATCGTACCGCCGCCGCAAGGCTTAAATTACGGTTATCCATTCCAAACTTATAATAATTATAAAAACAATGCTGTATTGCCACAATTCTATTTTCTAAATGATGCCCTCCATAGTATTCCCATTCGAACTCTTTTTTTAATAGCTCTCGGGCTTCTTCTTTTGAATAAGAAATATACCAAAAAGGCCTTATTTTTTTAATTCTTTTAAACAAAACCCATTTCATAAATGCAAAAAAATCCATAAGTGGATATGTTTTCATTGGCACCTTACCGAATTTTTTATGAATTTCTCTTATATATCTACCATCAAAATACATGTTGCCAATAGGCGAAATTCCTTCGGTAATGAAAGAATGACCTTCAAAAACATATTTGACTCCAAATTTATCAGCAGCCCTATACATTACTTCGGAAAGTGCAAGATCTGTGGCGGCATCAAGCTCGGGAACACCTGCCTTTAAAAATGATAAAAAGATATCATCAATTTCTTTGTTATCTACAACATATGTATAAAGATCTACGTTAAGTTTACCAAGTACTTTTCTAATATTTTCCGTAGCTATGGCTGTATTCCAGGTATTATCATAATGAACGGCCAGCGGTCTCAATCCCCATTGAATTAACTTAAAAAGCATATAAGAAGAATCTGTACCCCCGGAAACTCCAATTACGCAATCATATTTTTTTCCCTTCCCATCTTTTTTTACATTTTTAATTATTTCATCCAATTTATTTCTACCTTCAGGTTTACCGGTTTGAAACTGTTCTATAAAACGATCCATAATACGGCAATAATTACATATACCATCTTCATCAAAAAAAATACCGGTTACCGTTTCGTCATAAATACATCGACTGCATATTTGCATTTGACGTCCTTTATGAAAAATTGTGGACTTCATACTTTTCTATCTCCTAATTAATAGTTTGTAAAAGAATTACCACATTCAAATCGATCAAGCAAAGCATCTTCACGAAATTCTTCAGTTCCATATCCGGCACATGTGATTAACACTTGAATTTTATTATCGTTGGAATATACCAATATTCCTTTTTGATTGCCGCTATCAACTTTAGATATAATTTCACCAAATCTGGCTAGTCTATAATAATTATTATTAAAAACTTTACATTCCCAAATATAAATTCTTTGGCCGTTATAATAAGTAAACGCTCCTGGGTAAGGGTGAGTTTGAGCCCTAACAAAATTATATATATCCTTGGGGTTCAATTGCCAATCGATAACACCATCATCGGGATTGCGTTGAGAATAAACTTTATTGGTTTCATCAATAACCTGCTTAATTCTTGGTGCGGTGCCATTATCGATTAAAGGCAAATAATTCTCAATCAACTCTATGCCTGCAACTTCAACCTTTTCGTAAAGAGTTCTTATAGTATCATCAACAGTAATTTCAACCTTTTTTTTAGCAATGATGTCCCCAGTGTCAATTCCATTATCAAAATAAAAAAAAGTAATGCCAGTTTCAGACTCACCATTAATTAAAGCCCAAACAAGAGGAGCTCCTCCACGGTACAGCGGTAAAAGAGAAGCATGTAATCCAGCAATTCCCTTATGTGGAATTTTTAATATTTCATCACCAATTATATGATACCATCCAACAACAAGAATAAAATCAGGGGCCCACTCTTTAAGAGTGTCGATAAGTATTTTGTTATTCATTTTTCCAGTTACGACATTTAGCGGGATATTTTTGGATACGCACAATTGGCTAATTTCATCATAAATCAAATTATTAATTGTGTTTTGCTTGGTTCCTTTTTCATATTTTACAGAAAATTGTTTGGCAGTTGTAACAACTCCTCGAATGTTTATGTTTTTTAGGTCAAATAATTTTTTAAAACATTTCAGCCCAAATTTAGACGCTCCCATAAAAACCAGTTTCATATTATGAACCGCCCACTCTATCCGTTCTTTTCTTTGTTTTGATAACACTTTAATGTTTTTATCACCCCATCTTAAATACACACAATTTAAAATTCATACTCATTTCAACTTTGAAAAAATTTTTTTGAAAATATTGAATAAAAGAGGCAAAATTTTATTCTGCTGCTCCTGCTTTTGATTTTCGCATTTCGAGTTCATATTTATGCTTGCTTCGCCATTCTATTAGTTTCATTAAGCCTTCTTTTAAATTGATATCAGGGAAAAATGACAAATCCTTTTGAATTTTAACCGTTGATCCGATGCGATTTTTTACAAAAGACACACCTTGAGTATTGTATTCGATCGGAAATTGTTTCCCTGTGATTTCTAGAATCATTTCCGCAAGCTCTTTAATAGATGTTTTGGTTCCGGTACAAACATTGTAAAAATTATCAGTCGCGTCCGACTTCATCGCGCATATATTTGCTTTTGCACAATCTTGAACTGCAATAAAGTCATATGCTTGAGAACCATCTCCATAAACAACAGGCGATAAATTTTTATCTAGCCTATCGAGAATTTTCATAATTACAGCAACATAAGCTCCCATATAATCCTGCCTTGGTCCATATACATTAAAGTATCTTAACCCACAATAATCAAAGGCCTTTTCTGTATTTTTATATCTATGATATAAACTTTTAAGCATATGTTCACCGGCAATTTTTGATGCCCCATAAAAAGTAGTGTTGTTATAAGGATGAAATTCGGTCATAGGTTCATCAATTGCTTCACCATAAACAGATGCACTTGAAGAAAAAACAAGTTTTTTTATTTTATTTTTTGCACATGCTTCAATTACATTAAAAGTTCCTCGTATGTTTACTTCAAACGCCGACTGCGGAAAGTCA
>MWCE01000088.1 GCA_002069895.1 Bacteroidetes bacterium ADurb.Bin234
ATAGCAACTAAAGGAATAGAGCCCTATTACAGAAACCGAAGTGAGACGCGGCGTATGTAGTAGGGTTTTTAATTTTACAAAAATGAAAGAAACATTTTACTTTTCGCACGATTATAACACTCGAAGCGATGCAAAAATTAAAAAACTAATTCAAAAACATGGGTATTTTGGATATGGTATATTTTGGTGTTTAGTTGAAGACTTGTATCAAAATGCGAACGCATTGCAAACGGATTACGAAAGCATTGCATACGAATATCGAACGCAAAGCGATATAATAAAAAGCATAATAAATGACTTTGATTTATTCGTTATTAATGATGAGTTTTTTGGCAGTTTATCGGTTGAAAGGCGAATAAATGAGAGAAACCAAAGAAGCATAAAAGCGAGAGAATCAGCAAATTACCGTTGGGGCAAATGCGAACGCAATGCGAACGCAATGCGAACGCAATCCGATAGCAATGCTATAAAGGAAAGTAAAGTAAAGGAAAGTAAAGTAAAGGAAAGTAAAGGAAAAGAAAAGAAAGAAAATAAAGTATTTATACCTCCAACTATTTGTGAATTAAAACAATATTTCAAAGAAAACGGATATAACGAACTATCAGCAGAAAAAATGTTCAATTATTACGATGTAGCAAATTGGCACGATTCCAACGGTAATAAAATTAAAAACTGGAAGCAGAAAGCTCAATCGGTTTGGTTTAAAGAAGAAAATAAAGCAACAGTAACTCAAAACGGAATACCTATACCAACATCAAAAATGGTTTACTAATATGAAAATAATAAATATAAAATCAAAAGCAGAATTTAATATCGAGCTTTTTAAAATAGGTGGTGAGGAGCGGTTAACATGCCCCGAATGTTCGCCTAATCGTAAAAAATCAAATGTAAAATGCTTTTCTTGGAATCATTCAAAAGGTGTTGGTTATTGTTCACATTGCGGCGAAACGTACGGTGTTTATATTGAACGCAAAAAAGAATACAAACGACCGGGATGGAACAATAATACAAATCTAAGTGAGAAGTTAGTAAAGTGGTTTGAAAATAGGGGTATAAGTCAATTCACGTTACGACAAATGAATATAACAGAGGGTAAGGAATTTATGCCTCAAGTAGGAAAAGAAGTAAATACGGTTCAGTTCAATTATTTTCGACACGGCGAACTTATTAATGTAAAATATCGAGATGGTGCAAAAAATTTCAAACTATCAAAAGATGCTGAATTGATAGTCTATAATTATGATAATTGCATAGATGCAAAGGAAATAATTATAGTTGAGGGGGAAATGGATTGTTTAAGTATGTGCGAAGCCGGATACTATAATTGCGTTTCAGTTCCAAATGGAGCAACAGAAAAAACAATAAACCTCGAATATTTAGACAATTGTATAGAATTGTTTATTGACAAAAAAATAATACTTGCAACTGACAATGATAATCCGGGAGTAAATTTACGAAATGAACTCGCAGCACGCTTAGGAGTTGAAAATTGTATGAGGGTAGATTTTGCGGACTGTAAAGATGCGAACGAATATCTTATTAAATATGGTAAAACAGTATTATTTGAATGTGTAGCAAATGCGAAAGAATTTCCCGTTGAGGGTGTTTTTTGTACCGATGACTTTGAGGACGATATTTTTTTGCTTCACGAACATGGACTTAATCCGGGCATGCAAACAGGATTACGAACAGTTGACGAACTTATAAGTTTTGAATATGGCAGGCTTTATACGTTCACCGGAATACCGGGACATGGTAAGTCTGAAATAGTAGACCAAATATGTGTAAGTTTAAATGAAAGGTACGGTTTACGTGTTGGTTATTTTAGTCCTGAAAATTACCCTTTGAGTTTATTTGTTTCAAAACTAATTGAAAAAACGGTAGGTAAAAGATTTTCAAGCCAGACAATCGGTAAAAGCGAATTGCAAGGATATTTGAATTACATGCGTGCAAACTATTATTTTATCATGCCGGAGGAAAATTTCACCGTAGAATCAATAATGAGTAGGGCTTTGCATTTGGTTAGAAATAAGGGTATAAAAATACTTGTAATTGACCCATATAACACATTAGAACATAAAAAACAAGGTTCAGAAACCGAACATGAATACGTGAGTAGATTTTTAGACGTGCTTCGGAATTTTGCTAAACGTAATCAAATAATGATATTTTTAGTTGCACACCCTCGAAAAATACAGAAAATTGCAAGCGGCTTGTATGACGTTCCTAACATGTACGACATATCGGGATCATCAAATTTTTACAACAAAACAGACTTTGGAATAAGTGTGTATAGAAATTTCGGAAGCGGATTGACTGAATTATATGTGCAAAAAGTTAAGTTCAAACATTTGGGTAAAGTTGGTAATTGTAGTTTGTCGTGGAACTCAACGAACGGGCGTTATTCGCATTTTGACGGTAGTAATTGGATAGAAGATAATAGAAACTATTTAGGAGCAACAGAACCTAAAATCGAAATAAATAATACAATTGATACAACTATTGAAGATGAAATACCGTTCTAAAAAACAATCGGCAAAGATTCGTGAATTATCAAAGATAAAAGCGACAATGGAAAATAAGTGTGTTATATGCGGTTGTGTTGGCAGTGATTTAGCTCACTTATTGCCTAAGTCGTTATACCCCGAACATTACACGAATGAATTAAATTTAGTAATCATGTGCAGAAATTGTCATATTTTATACGATAATGATTTGAATTTTAGGAGAAAACAAGTATCTTTATATAATCAAATTTGCGGTTTTGATATTGTCGGAGCTGCAAAGTATTTTCGGATTTATGAATAAAATAAACATAAAACCATTGTCAGTAAATGAAGCGTGGAAAGGTCGGAGATATAAGACGACGGCGTATAATAATTACGAAAGATCTTTACTCTACCTTTTACCATGCTCTACTATACCATTAGGGGCTTTAAAAATTGATATTATTTACGGTTTTAGCAATACAGGAAGCGACATAGACAACCCAACTAAAATGCTATTAGATGTAATGCAGAAAAAGTACGGCTTTAATGATTCAAGAATATACGAATTAAACATAAAAAAAGAAATAGTTAAAAAAGGCGACGAATTCATAAAATACAGTATTGAAAGTTTAATAATATGAAACTAAATGTAAAATGCACAAGTACTGGATTAATTCCATTATACGATGCTGACTACGAAGAAAAGAAAAGGTTAAAAATCGGCGAAGTTTATACATGCGAAATTAAAAAGGCTCGAAACCCCGACTTTCATAGAAAATATTTTGCGTTAATTAATTGTGCTTGGGATTTGCAAAGTGAAGCCCGAAAAGAGAAAATAAAAACGGTAGAATTATTTAGAAAATCGGTACAACTTGCAGCCGGATATTGTGAGTTAGTTTACTCACATAAACATAAGGACTTTATAGAAATACCGAGCAGTATAGCGTTTGAGAAACTCGATAATATAGCATTTGAGCATCTATACAAAGATGTTCGGCATGTTATAGATACTGTATTTTGTTCACACATCAGCATAGAAGACTTTGAAAAGTATTTGAGTAATTTCTGACAATATTCATATTTAAACATGACACAAATCATAAAATAACATGTAATCATTAACACACTTTTTTAATATAAAGGTTCGGTTTTGATTTATATTTGTGTATGTTATACTAATAAAAAAAGTAATATGAAAGAAATTAGAACATTAAGAGCTGACGAAATAGAGTGTCGCGTTCAGCAAGTG
>MWCE01000089.1 GCA_002069895.1 Bacteroidetes bacterium ADurb.Bin234
TTCGGTGAGCATAACCCTATCATTACCTGTTGAACGTATTTTTTCAACCGCAAACTGCATGGCTTCGGGTGAAACGAATTGTCCTTTTTTTACATTCACCGCTTTGCCGGTTTGGCCTGCCGCTATCAGTAAATCGGTTTGCCGGCAAAGAAAGGCGGGAATCTGCAAAACATCAACATATGCCGCTGCAAGGCTCGCTTCTTGGGATGTATGTATGTCGGTTAGGACAGGTATTTGCAATTCTTTTTTAATATTTCCCATGACTTTCAACCCTTTTTCATCGCCAATGCCAGTAAAAGAATGCAGGCTGGAACGATTGGCTTTTCGATAAGATGCCTTGAAAATAAATGGTATTTCCAATTTATCACAGATGTTTTGAATATAGGAAGCTATTTCGAAAGGCATGCTTTCATTCTCAATCACGCAAGGACCGGCAATTAAAAAGAAATTATTCGAGGTAGTGTGTTTTATATTCGGCAAGATGTGAGAAAGCATATTCATGATAGGAAGTGTTTCGTTTAATGTAAATTATATATGAAACGTAAAAGCATTCACTTTATTTTAAAACATTATTCTTCATCCCCCTGTTCATCATAGGTATAAGGTTCCGCAACATATTGATAGGGATAAATTTCCGCATAAAGTTTCCTTACTTCTTTTAAAACGAGGGTACGTAATTCATGCATATTTTCCTTTTTCTTTGCCGAAATAAAGACGGTCGGGATGCCGGTCTTTGCCATCCAGGTGTTTTTCAATTCATCCAATGAAATGTTTTTTTTGCTTGGCGGAGTTAAATCGGTTTTGTCTTTTTCTATCCACGTATAATTATCTATTTTATTAAATACTAAAATAGTGGCTTTATTTGAAGATTGTAAATCGTGCAAGGTTTCTTCCACTATCTTGATTTGTTCTTCAAAATCGGGATGGCTGATGTCGACGATATGGAGTAGGAGGTGGGTTTCGCGCACTTCGTCCAAAGTCGATTTAAACGATTCGATTAGATGATGTGGCAATTTGCGAATAAAACCTACCGTGTCGGACAATAAAAAGGGAACATTCTGAAAAACAACCTTTCTGACGGTTGTATCGAGGGTAGCGAATAATTTATTTTCGGCAAACACTTCGGCATCGCTCAACAAATTCATTAAAGTGGATTTTCCCACATTGGTATATCCCACCAAAGCCACGCGCACAAACTTGCCGCGGTTTTGTCGTTGGGTAGATTTTTGCGTATCGATTTTCGCCAGTTTTTGTTTTAACAAACTGATGCGATCGCGGATAATTCGTCGGTCGGTTTCGATTTCCTTTTCCCCCGGACCACGCATTCCTATTCCACCGCGTTGTTTTTCCAAGTGTGTCCACATACGGGTTAATCGTGGAAGAAGGTATTCATATTGCGCTAATTCCACTTGAATTTTGGCATGAGCGGTTTGGGCCCGTTTGGAGAATATATCCAATATCAAACGCGTACGGTCAATGACTTTGCAATCGGGCAGTATACGTTCGATGTTACGGATTTGTGCCGTGCTTAATTCATCGTCAAAAACGATGGTTTTAATTTCATTTTCAAGTATATATTCTTTCACTTCCATCATTTTTCCCGAACCGAGATAGGTACGGCTGTCGGGATGATCTAAATTTTGCATAAAACGTTTTACCACCTTTCCTCCGGCAGTATCCACCAAGAAAGCCAGCTCGTCTAAATATTCTTTTGTACGTTCTATCGGTTGATTAGCTGTTACCAATCCTATAATAACCGTTAATTCTTTTGACTCCATTCAATAAATTTTTCTTGCTAATAATGCGTGATATTAACGTGTTTTTTGTTAAAATAGTGTGCCGGATTTAAAAGATGATGGAACACGGATGACACCGATACTGCTAATTTTCGCGGATTTTTTATTGCCCACAGATTATACAAGATCAATTAAAAATTAAAATAAGTCGGAAGTCAACGCATTGAAATACTGATAACTGAAAACTGACAACTTGATTCAATGCC
Source organism: Bacteroidetes bacterium ADurb.Bin234 (assembly GCA_002069895.1). Taxonomy (GTDB): domain Bacteria; phylum Bacteroidota; class Bacteroidia; order Bacteroidales; family WCHB1-69; genus UBA5266. Next base: position 2,003 of record MWCE01000089.1, read on the forward strand.
CTCATAAACTTATCAACTTATCAACTCATAAACGGAACGGCTGAAAATCAGCCCATTTTTTAAGAAAAATGCCGTATAACACGTTTTTAGGGGGTGTTTTTCGATTTTTATATCTGTCCTTTATTATAATAAAGGGATTAAAAACCTAGGCAAAATCGGGCTAAAAATAGGCAAAAATAAAAGGTGGATAAATTCCAACACATTGAAAAACTGATAGCTGATAGCTTCCCCCTTAATTATGCTATTTCCTGTTTATAAAGATATTCCTGAAATTCGACAAAGAGTTTGCTTATGCTTGCAGCATCGCCCAGTATTTCTTTTGCATCTTCCAAAGATTGATATTTGTTTGTTAACAAAGTCGGTAATTTGTCTTGCTCCAATTCATCTATGCCTGATTCAATGTATTTACTTAAAACGAATGAGATAAATTCTTTTTGATTGTCGTTAAGTAACGCAAATAGGGTAGCTTCTGCTGCTTTGGCTCTGGCTTCCCGGGTCATGGCAACATAGTCGCCGTTGAAGACATATTCTAAAACATCGTATAAATCGCTTTTTTCCATATCAACTATCTTCTGCAAAATGCGTAAATCGGATTTGGGAAAACCGGCAGCTTCTAATTGCTCCAGTAATTTTTTCCGTGTGGATGGCTTACTCCATATTTCACGCAGTTCTTCCTCATCTTTAAAGAGTTTTGGCAACTCTCCAAATAGATTGCTTAAAAATTCTTCTGCCGATATCGGTTTACCATCAGGACTCCAAAAAGAAGTGGAAATCATATGTTGTATTTGCCTTTCCTTCCCATTACCCAGTTTTACTTTAATTATTTTTCTTTTATTACATATGCAAGGTATTTTTCCGCAAACAAGACAAGGGTCAACAATAATATTACAAATACAAGGTCTTTGACCGCAAACAGGACAAGGTTTTGGTGGCTGTTTTTCACAAATGCAAGGATTTTGACCACATGTTTTACAAAGTTCCAATTCTACTTCTCCGTCCCATTCGGGGTCGGAGAAATGTTGGTACACATCCACAAAGTCATAAATGGTGAAAAAGTCTTTGCCGTCGAATAAACGAGTTCCACGACCTATAATTTGCTTAAATTCAATCATTGAATTGACATGACGAAGGATTACGATATTGCGGATATTTCTTGCGTCAACACCGGTTGACAGTTTTTGAGAAGTGGTGAGAATGGTAGGAATAAGTTTTTCATTGTCTTGAAATTCTCTTAAAAAACGTTCTCCGTCTTCTCCGTCGTTGGCAGTAACACGAACGCAATAAAACGGGTCTTTACTCCCTTCGGCTCCGCTCAGGGTTGGTCGGGCATATTTATTTACCAAATCGCGTATCAATGCGGCATGATTCTGATTGGCACAAAAAATAATTGCTTTTTCTTGTTGATTACATTCGTCTAAAAAGATATTTACCCGTTTTGCTTCACGTTCAACAATTTCAATGCTTATGTTAAAATCTTTTTCTTCGTATAATTTGCCTGCTTCTATTTCACCTTCTACCACCGTATCGTCGGTATCATAGCGGTAATCATCCAGGGTTGTTTTAATACGTTTTACTTTAAAAGGGGTTAAAAACCCGTCATTTATACCTTCTTTCAAGGAATAGATGTAAACAGGTTCACCGAAATAGCGATATGTATCCACATTCACATCCCGTTTGGGAGTGGCTGTTAAACCCAGTTGGACTGCCGGACTGAAATATTCCATAATACCTCTCCAGTTGCTTTCATCATTGGCGCCGCCACGGTGGCATTCGTCAATGATAATAAAATCAAAAAAATCACTCGGATATTGTCCGAAGTTAAACTTAGCCGGCTCATAGGCTGTGCTTATTTCAGCTGCCAATGGAGCAGGTGTTTCTTGCACATTTGCGTGGATGGCATCACTCATGAATGTTTGGAAAATAGTAAAGAATATGCTGCCGTTGGTTGGTACTCTGCCACGATTTCGAATTTCGTTTGGTTTTATGCGTACCAGTGCATCATCGGGGAAAGAAGAAAAAGAGTTATAAGCTTGATCGGCTAAAATGTTTCTATCGGCTAAAAACAAAATTCTTGGTCGACGGCTCACTTCGGCTTCGGTTCCGCTCACTGAGCGAAGTCGAAGTGAGCGTTGGTGAAGTGAACGCACAGATAAATTCCAACGGGTTTGAAACAGTTTCCATGCTACTTGAAAAGCGATGGCTGTCTTGCCTGTGCCGGTAGCAAGGGTAAGCAATATCCTGTCTTTTCCTTGTGCAATGGCTTCCATCGTATTTTTAATGGCTATTTCCTGATAATAACGAGGTTGCCATGTGCCGCTTTTATCGTCAAAAGGAATGGATGCAAATTTCTCTCTCCATATAGCGGCATTTCGACTACTTTCAATGACCGCTTCATCATGGTGGCTGAGCGTAGTCGAAACCACCGGAAATGTTTTCTCCCAAAGTTGTTCAGGACTTAAAAAATCGGTTACCAAACCTTCTTCTCCGGTTTTCATGCAGATTTGATAAATCTCTTTTCCATTGGTACTATAGGTAGTATCCAAGTGAAGCTTTTGAGCATATTTTTTAGCTTGCATCACACCTTCGCCAACGGGCAATTCATCGCTTTTAGCTTCAATAACGGCAAGTTTAATGCCTTTGTAAACCAACACAAAATCGGCAATTTCGCGTTTACTCCGGCTGCCGCCTGATTGGATTTTGCCTGCTGTAATGTTGTATTCACGAAGGACTTTAGAGCCTTCCACCGTACCCCAACCACAAGCTTTTAACTTGGGGTCGATTAATTCCGCTCTTGTTTCTGCTTCGTTCATGATGTTTTTTAATTTTTTCTTTTTTCGTGGGACTCTTGGGACAAGGGAGACACTTGTGCATCAGCGTCCCACAAAGTCTTAAGTGTCCCACTTGAATTATTCCTTTTTGTTTCTTTCTTCAATTCTTGCTTTTGTCATTCTTTCTCTTATGCCTCCTTCTTTAATAAAAGCTGTTTCAAGTTGCTTTATCTGTTGTTTAAGAAGATAGGTTGTTATTTTTATCAAAGTAATCATGGTATTGGCACAAATTTCCGGACTTTCGTGCTCAATGGCTTTTACAAAAGTTTCATAAGTAGGTTTTGGGGTGTTTTTATTGAGTTCTCTTAACCTTGCTACCAGTTTATGTTCTTTATCCCAAATAGGTAATTTATTGGTTCTTAAAAAATCTTCGTAATCAATTTGCAACTCTTCCAAACTGGCACGTGCTACATTGGTAAGTTTAATTTCTGTTTCCTTTGAAGTAGCCGAAGCCATGCTTCCTTCAGCAATGTTTTGTTTGCCGCTACGAGCAGCCTGCACCATTTGTCCTATAGTGCGATCGTATTTATTAAAAAACCGATTGGTAAAATACACCGTACCATCATAAATGATTTCCGCTTTTTGGTAGCTGAACAGATTGCGGTAACCACCGTGTGTGGGGATAAAACCTTCGGTGCTATTTTCTTTGTTACTCATTTAATAATTAAATTATTCATATAGAATTACATTAATACAAATTGCTCTTCAATAAATTCCGGATATTGTTGCCATATTTTACCGTCAAGTTCTTTCCCGTTTACTCTTTTATTTCTTTTCACTTTATCGGCACCCCAGGTGCCCCATTGTTTAAAGAAAAAAGCGATGTCGTTTTCTTCACATTGCTGCTTTATATTAAGCACCCAACTTTTTTCCATGGGTCTTGCTTTATTGCCACTTTCTCCGCCAACAATTACCCAATCGATGTTTTTCAAATTCAGTTTACCTAAATCTTCAAGCAATGGTTCAATGGAGAGAAATAATACACTGGCTTTTATATGTCTTAATTTATCAATCCTTGGCAAGCCTTCTTCTTTATTTTCAACCGTTACACCTAACCAAATGTTTTTGGGTATTTCTCGTTGTGATACATATTGCAACATTCTGTCTGCTCTTTTTGTAAGAATCTGATAGGTGTGTTGGGGTGTTTTTTCAATCACATCAAATATACGATTTAAATAGTCTTCCGGCATATCTTTGTGAAAGATATCGCTCATTGAATTCACAAAAAACACGGTAGGTTTTTTCTTCTTTACAGGGTCGTTTAACCGAGATGGTACAATATTGAATTGAAAACCGTTTTCATAGCCTTCAACGCCCATGGCTTGCAGGTCGGCATATTGGTCGGCCAAATCTTCAAGTTCGGTGGGGCATACGAAGGTAAAGTCGGCGGGATAGAAAAAGAATACTGCCCACTTGCCCTTTACGTCCGTGTCGGAAACTTCAACGAACTTGCCTGCCTTATAAGACTGCGCAGTAAACGGCTTAATGGTCGAACCTATGATACCCATATTCTATCCTTTCGAGTGTGAAGTAATTTCAATGGCAGCCCCAAAGCCGATTGCGCGGCAATCGTCCAGCAACTGTTTTTGCAAAGAGTAATCGATTTGATCGATTAAAACCGATTTCGAAGACATATTTTATAAATATGTATGTTCGAAGTCAATTCAAGCTCGCGGGCAGAAATGTTGGGAAAATGGCGCAGCACGCAGTCCTGCTCGATCCAGTCTCAGTTTTGAATTCCCTGCTAAGTAGGGAATTTACAGGGAATTTCCCTGAATTTCCGAAAGGCGCACGCTCCTGCGTCACCTGAAAATGTCAGTTTTACGGGGTTTTTTGCTCTGTTCGGACAATTTTC
>MWCE01000090.1 GCA_002069895.1 Bacteroidetes bacterium ADurb.Bin234
CTATCCCTATAAGGATAATGCTCGTCAAACACATCCTTATATTTCTTTTTCACTTTTATCATGTGGTCGTCAATAGCTTCCGGATAGATATAGTCTGTCTGTGGAATATAGGGAGGCATAGGCTAAAGTATTAAAATATGATATTATCTTTACGATCGGGTCCTATAGATATCAGGAATATTTTTTGGTTTAAATAATCGGCTATATAATTAATGTATTCAGCTAATTGCCGTGGTATTTGTGTTGACGATAATTCTTGCTTCCAACCCGGCATGGTTTTATAAACCGGTTCGAGGGTATCGTCAAGACGGAAAGGAATTTCTTGGGTTAACTTTCCGTTAACTTTATAATCTGTACACATTTTTATGGAATCTAAGTCATTGAGAACGTCCACTTTTGTTATTATCAAATCGGTAACGCCATTCACCATGCATGCATATTTCAGCAGCGGTAAATCAATCCAACCGCAACGTCGCGGACGTTGGGTTGTGGAACCGAACTCTTTACCTTTGTTTTGCAAGTATTCACCCATCTCATCCTTCAACTCGGTAGGGAAAACACCTGCTCCCACGCGGGTGCAATACGCTTTAAACAATCCATAGACTTTGCCTATCTTCGACGGACCAACGCCCAAGCCGCTACATGCTCCGGCTGTTATAGTGTTAGAAGATGTAACATAAGGATAGGTGCCGAAATCCACATCCAATAAAGTGCCTTGTGCTCCTTCGGCCAATATGGCTTTACCTTCCGATAAAGCATTATTGATTAAATATTCCGTCGATACCATTTGATAGCCTTTCAGCGTTTCCAATGCCGTCATCCATTGCTCTTCGAATGCTTCGAACGATAAGCCTTCGATTTTTATCTGTGAATAATCAAAACCCATGTTTTCTATCAATTGTAAATGGGATTGTTTCAATTTCGCATATTTCTCTTTAAATTCCGGTAAAAGGGCTTCTCCTATTCGAATTCCTTTACGCGATGTTTTATCGGCATAAGTCGGACCTATACCTTTCAGGGTTGAACCTATCTTACGATTACCTAAAGCCGCTTCTTGTGCATGGTCCAACAATCGATGCGTTGGAAGTATTAAATTCGATTTTAAAGAAATAAATAGATTTTTCTTCACATCGGCAAATGGAGCGATAGATTTAATTTCCTTATTTATTAATATGTAAGGATCTATGATTACACCGTTACCGATTACGTTTTTCGTATTTTCCCTGAATATCCCTGACGGAATGGTATGCAAGATAAATTTTTGATTATCAAATTCGAGGGTATGACCTGCGTTGGTACCACCTTGAAAACGGGCTACTATATCATAAGTCGGCGTTAACACATCAATGGCTTTTCCTTTGCCTTCGTCACCCCATTGCAATCCTAATAAAACATCGATTTTCATGTTTATAAATCCTTTAAATTTTTTTAATGTTTTACATTAACCGCCTTAACGGATGATGTAGTTTGTATTTATTGTGGTGCAAATGTAACATTTTTTTATATGCAATAAAAGCGATAATAAAAATAATTATTTACATTCTTCAAGATAAGATAAAAAATTGTACTTTTGCAAACCCTAAACGTCCGGGTGGTGGAATTGGTAGACACGCTACTTTGAGGGGGTAGTGGCCGCAAGGTCGTGCAAGTTCAAGTCTTGTTCCGGACACAAAAAAACACCGGTTTTACATAATGCCTCGATGGCGGAATTGGTAGACGCGCTACATTCAGGGTGTAGTGACCGTAAGGTCGTGCAAGTTCAAGTCTTGTTCGGGGTATTTTTTATATCTTTATATGAAAAAATCGTTAATTGCCTCCATTTTCCTTTGTATTTCTTTAACTACCATAGTGTTTTCCCAAAACACTAGCACCAATTTATTGATTAAGCATCTTTATACCCTTGCCTCCGATTCGATGCGCGGAAGGTTTTACGGCAGTCAAGAAAACTACTTAGCCGCTTTATACATTGAAAATCAATTTAAAGAAATAGGACTTCTTCCCTATAAAAACAATTCTTATTTTCAAACTTTTCTTGTTAATCAAAGCATACAATGCCGGAATGTGGTTGGTATTATCGAAGGAAGCGATTCCGTTTTAAAACAAGAATATATCATCATAGGGGCTCACTACGACCACTTGGGATTTCAAATTAAAAACGGCAAAATACTCATCTTTAATGGTGCCGATGATAACGCTTCGGGTACCGCCGCTTTGATTGAACTGGCTCGTGCCCTTAAAGCGGAAGAAAAAAACTTGAAAAGAAGTGTGGTTCTGGTAGCTTTCGATGCCGAAGAAAAGGGACTCTTAGGTTCTAAATTCATGGTTTCGCAAATCCCGCTCGAAAAAGTGAAACTGATGGTCAGCATGGATATGGTGGGATACTATAAACAAAGCAAAAAACTAATATTCAAAGGCGTTGCCACTTTGAAAGACGGAAAAGAAATCATTAAAAGCATTCCTATCCCTGAAAAAATTAACATAGAGATACGTGATTTTGAAAACGCTATATTCACTGCTACCGACACCAAATATTTTCTCGAAGAAGAAATGCCCGCTTTCCACCTGACAACAGGTTTGAAATCACCTTACCATAAACCGGAAGATGATGCGGATAAAATCGATTACGAAGGTTTACGCAAAATCACCGACTACATGACAGTGTTTACCCGTGAAATGTCACAAAAAGAAACTTTAACGTATTCCGGGAAGCTCCCCCCTATGCAAAACAAAGCTAAAATACTGGAAGGGGGCTTTTCAGCATCTGTAGGAGCAAACGCTTTGCATTATGATAAAACAGCTTTCGAACGAGGGCGTTCAGGGTTTGCCTTTAGCGGCGGCGCTTTTATGCAAATCAATATCAAAAACTTCTTCTCCCTACGACCCGAATTTCTTTATGAATATAAAAACAGTTATTTTCCCCGGACAGAAAACTTTTCCTCCCCTGCCGATAATATACAGATCCACGCAATCACTACCCCGCTTAGTCTAATATTTCGCACCACTATTGATCCCAGTATATATTTCTTTGTGGGATTAGGCGGCTATTACACCTATAACTTCTCTGCCAAAAAACAAGGGATCCCCATGGCTTTTAATAAGGACATTTATCACCATGAAGGAGGCATGCAATATAGTTTAGGCTTGTGTGTGTATAATCTCCGCATGGAAGCAGTTTCACGACTCGCACTCTCTCCCTTATTGATTCACAAAACACTCAACATTAAAAACAATGCCTATTATTTCCAATTAGCTGTTGTATTTTAGAATTCATAATTTATCCCGGCTCATTTTCAGGTCTTTTAGCCCCATTTACCTCCTTCCCTTGTTATAAGTGATTTTCGGCGGAAATTGTTTATACGGACATGTTTTTATTAAAGAAGGAGCATTCCTAATGGAATGCGAAGATGATGTTAAATTAACGCATTTTCTACCGGGCGATTCATTCCTACGGAATGCTGTTTATGTGTAGAATTATTTTTTCGATGAGATTAATATTTTCGATAAAAATTCTGAACGAAGCGAAAAATCCATTAAATAAATTTAAAAACATTCCGTCAGGAATGTTTAGCTCGGTAAAAGAATTGAGAAAGATGAAAACCGGCATGCCGTAGGTATGCCACGAATTAACAAAAATGATACTGTCCCAAAAAGTGTGTAAATTCAAAAAAATATACTTTTGTAAATAAATAAAAATTATTAGATATGAAT
>MWCE01000091.1 GCA_002069895.1 Bacteroidetes bacterium ADurb.Bin234
ATGCCAAGGCAATTCTTCGTAAAATGATATCATCTCTTAATAACATGACCGAGTATAGTTCTGCGATGTCTTTTGCTCTTTTGAGGTAGAAGCCCCCGCTTTTGAAATGATTTTAAAAGCCGTAATCGTAAGCAGAAGCGGTATTACGTGCCATAGTGTCAGGTTGTCAAATTCTCCTTTAGGATATAACATGATAAAACCTATTGCTATTTGTATATATATAGCGAGAACCCAAAAACTTTTACTTTTAATGGTATAATTATATAAAAGCGCTGCAAAGCAACCAAAAAGAAACATCCCCAGGGCCGGCCCTAAAAATCCAAAATTGGCATACATTTCACCAATGCCAGTAGGGGGTAAATTTCCTCCTTGTAAATGGGAATACCAGACTTGCTTGATCATTACGCTTGGCTGATAAGCCTCCGGTCTCATAGACGAGGGTAGTATGTTAGTGATCCATGTAAGTAATGATTGCCCATAGAGATATCCAATATCAGTGCCCCACGAATCAAGTATTTTCAAAAAAACGCCCAAATTTGGAATATTGCCTTTATCGACAGCATAATAACCAATCAATTTAAAACCATTCAACAATTCTGTTCCTACGCTCAAATGCAACATGTTATTATAGAACAAGCTACTTATTATGCGCAAAAAATAGAAGACAACTCCAAATATTGAAATTCCAATAACTGCTAAATAATATTTAGTATTATTGATTACTTTGTTCTTGCTTGCTTCCAAGAAATAATAAATTCCGACAAAACTAAACATATATAGCATTGTTCCAAATATTCTTCCGGTAGATGCTTTCATTAAAATAGAGATTATAAGAAAAACAATAAAATATTTATTCCAATAGATATGTCGTCTTGCAAGCTTAAAAAACCAAATAAACATACCGTTGTACGCAAACATGTATCCAAGTGTTGTACCCTGATTTTCAAATTCCAGATGCCGGACGGATACATTGGCCATATATTGCAATATACTTCCACCTGCTAGTGTGGAGACATTATATGCGAAATTAGCAATACCGATTGATAAAAATATAATGATAAAAATATTTAGCACTGTATTCGATATTCTGCTTCTTGAATCAAATACAAACTGTATTTTAAGATCATCTTTCTTTACTAAATAATATCCAGCTACCATGAATAAATATCCAACAAAGAAGTACATACATGTATAAGCCGTTAAGATAGTTATATCATCCCGAAAGGAACTATTATTCACAAATTCATTTAATTCCCAGTCTGTAAAAATCGAATAAAAACAGGATATCACAACGGTCACGTAATACGCGCTAAACAATACGACTGGTTCAAACAGCACCAGTTTTTTATTCATTATGAAAAAGCCTGATATGGCAAGCGCTAATAAAACAGAAAATAATATAGATAACTGATACTTATGCGGGTATAGCAGAAAAACAATAAATAAGAATGTTAGAGTAGTTATGCATAACCCCATGAAAAAGAACAATCTTTCAAAATTGATCTTTTTTGCATGGTTTATAGAATAAATACTCAAATCAACTTTTTTCCTGCTCATTATTTGCATCATACTTTTCTACGAAACTTCTTTAAATACCCTTAGCCATCCCTTTAATGACTCATCTTCTGAAGTTAATTTAAGAATCTTCTCTCTGCTTAATCGATAATCTGTTTTATCAACTGATATAGACTTTATTTTCAAGAAGTTGCAGGTTTATGAACTCCCACGTACGTGATAGCCCAGCATCAAGTGAAATTTGAGGTTCCCAACCTAGTTCCCTGCGCGCACGGGTAATATCTAAATATATCTTGGAAACATCGAATGCCTCTTGAGGTTTATAATTAACCAATATTTTTTTTTCGATTATTTGGGTTAACAATTTTAAAACATCGTTTATTGAATGACCAGCTCCACTGCCGATATTAAACACCCTATGTTTCGTATTGCTAAATGCAGCCTTATATATACCGTCAATTAAATCAGTTATATAAACATAGTCTTTAATTGAGCTTCCATCACCCCAAATATCAATGGCTTGATTTTTTGCAATTTTCCCCATAAATACGGCTATAACACCTTGGTTACCTTCATAGTTTTGCCTTTCACCATACGGATTCGATGGCCTAACAATCACATATTCCAAACCGTATAGACGATGAAACAACTCTAGATATTTCTCAATAGTTAACTTTGATATTCCATAAGACGATTCAGGGTTTAGAGGACTGTCTTCAGAAACAGGAACTGCTGTCGGGGTACCATACACAGCACCACCACTTGATACGAATACAGTTTTTTTTATCTTTCTTTCAACGCACTGTTCGAATAGAAATATTGTTTCTACAACATTGGACATCACATCAAAAATCGGGTCGTAATTAGAAGTTTTTGGGACGGTCGTGCTAATAAGATGAAAGACAATGTCAATATTATTTAATGCCTCAGAAAGAATTGAACGATTACCAAAATCCTGTATATGGTAAATCACACCTTCCAATGGCTTACGATATAGTTCAGACTGTCTATCGAATACATGCACTACATGACCCTCAGACAAAAGACGATCCACCAAATGTGAGCCTATAAAACCATTTCCACCAATTACAAGAGTATTCATGTTTCTTTTTATACCTCTACCTATTCCTGAAATACATCTTTCCACATACTAATAAAGGCATGCTCCGAAAATATATTTTTAACTATTGTGGCATTATTTTTTAATGATGTGTCTGAGAGTGATATAAAATGGCCGTAACTGGCATTAGCAATAAGATCAGCATTATATACTAATACCCCATTATCAATAAAGAATTTATAATGAGTTGTGTTTCCGTTTAAATACACTTTCTTATTCAAGGCTAACAGCAACAATATGTTTGAAAGAGCCTGCTGGCGATCATGATTCATTATTGCCACATCAATGCCTGCAAGCAAATTAATATATTCAGTGGGCGCAAGAAATTGCGTAAGAGGTAAAAATTTATCACCAAATACTTTTTTCCCGTAAGCAACAGTCTCTTGTATGTACGAACTATCACCATATGAAAGAGGGCATATTATTTGAATATTTTCATGTTTGAATTTTTCAAGTTTGTCAAAGGCATCTATATGGTTATTTGAAGGATCCCCCGAATTTCCAATCATTACAAATCTTTTATGATTCGCGCGTTTATTGTCAGACACACTTTCAATCAGTTTAAAATCAACGGGATTTGGATAAAATGAACAAATATACCTTGCATTTGTGCCGTATACCTCTCTTACAATCTCATAATCACCTCTTACTAAACATGATATTTTGGGAAATTTTGGTATAACCCTACTTCTTAAATATTCAATAATTCTGTTTTTGCAACTATCGTTTTTCAGACGGTAGAAATAAACATCTCCCCCCCAGATCGACCATATGCATCTTTCAACAAGCCTTCTGTTGAACAAATAAAAATATATTAAAAGACGAGGATTAAACAGGCCATGAATTATTAAGGTATCATTTTTTTTAATTTTATTTAGAAGAGGTATAAATCCCCATTTTGACTTCACCAATGAATATTTTATATCCTGTAATGCGGCTTGATCCATTTGGAAGGTATTCGTATCATTGATGATAAAATGATGATTATTCAAATTAAAACTTTGTCTATTGCTTTTCAGAAAATCAATATACTTTGTAATGTATGGCGACGTGCCGCAGAAATGATAAATCATTCAGACAACTCCGATGTGCATTTTTAATGCTAGCAACATGGTTATCACTGTAAATTTATTTCTCATAAACCTATCACCCCTATAACTATATACAAGCTCAAAGTCTTTTTGGAGAGCATTATTAGAAATCACTTCGATGTTTTGTTGAAATAAATTATCAAGATTTTTTAATATCGCCGGATTATTCATAAACCATAAATCAAAAGGATTCATGCTATCATAATTGAGTTTTAAGAGTCTTCTAGTTCTACTGTTTATGCCTTTTAATAATTTTCCTGTATTGATTTTAAACATAGACGAAGGCTTCGTTCCACACTTACTCCATTTGTATTGTAAAATAGTAGGGTGTTTTTCTTTTAGCCAATTTATCAATAATTTTTCATTAAGCTTTATGCTATCAGGAAGAGAAAGAGAAAATTCTATTAATTTGCGATCATAATATATTGAACTGGTATCAGTTATATTATATATTGCTCTGTCACCATAGAGTGTGCCGTTAATTTGTCTTTGTTCATATGAGAATAACTCATAATTATTGTTTCTGTATCTATTCATTATTTCTGGCAAACAATTAATGGTTTTATAAATCTGTGGTGGCATAATACCATGGTATGACATATTATAAATATTTATATCAATATTGAACTTTGGATTGATAAAGGATCCAAATACTACATCTCCAATTTGACCAGAATGTAATATCCCATAATTATTATGATTTATTTTTTTCATGGAATTATAAGCGTGAGAAAAGCTGAAAAATGGCATTAGTCCATCTGTTGCTTTGATATATTCATCGATATTCTTGGTCAGATAAGTACCATTATCTAAGGTTAAATATATATGTTCAAAATTATTACGTTTTGCTACGTCTAACGATATATTGTGATCAGAACTACCCGATTCGCCAAATGTAATTGTTGTTATGTCGCTAAAACCCAGCTCTGCTGCCAATAGCAGTTGAGTTTTTGCATCCATACCACCACTAAGAGCAGAATAATGTCTATAATTGTATTCTTTATCTTTGTTCCAATGTTTTTTTACGTTGTTGATCATCAAATTGTTAATTTTGTCAATTATTTCTGCTCTTGTTAATTTTTTATCAATTTTCTTTTCAAAGGCAAAATAATTGTTTATGGTAAAGTTAAAGAGTCTAACGTCGAATTTTAAAAATGACCCATAGAGAAGATTACGGACTTCTTTAATGTATGTTAAATCATCCATTAAAAATCCAAAACCTAGCATTGAATATATCCCGTCATAATCAGGAGTTAAACTTTTTTGATTTCCCCTTAGATAACCTGAAATATGTTTCAGTTCCGAGGAGAACATAAAACAATCTTTATCGGAGTAGTAGTAAACAGGCCTGGTATTGAGATGATCCGAAAAAACATAAATAACATTAGCAATTTTATCGTAAATGAAGCCGCTAAACAATCCATCGATAGTTTCGACAAAGTTTATTCCATGTTTCTTATACTGCGTTTTTAAGTGCTCTGCATTATTGTTACATGTTTTATTGTAAATAATACCTTCAAAAGCTATAATTAATTCCTTATCTTCATGCATAACTCTATCATTTAGTAGTTTTCTATGAACACTTCGACCATAGGTAAAACTCTTATAAGTAAACTCCTCGTTTAATATATTTGGATATAGAGAACTGAAAAAATACCTAAAATGAGGTACATCCGTTGAGGATCCCTTTTTGTTTAATATTCCATATATGCCAGACATTCTAAACCCCCTGCTCCTTAGATAAGCTAATAATCCATGTTAAACTATAAACTAGAATAAAAAATCCTGATAAACTAAAGAGGACTACTGCAATGAAAGAGCTTTGATAATATGATCCAATGACTAATGCAAATAGTTTTGCGCTGATTCCAGCAATCTCAATATATAATGCCTTTTTTTGATAACCAAGTGTTATTGGTATATATGATAGAGGTGCAACCAAAAAAATCATAATTATCCATGGCGTCAATATCCGAGTATACAGACCTGCCTCAGTCCACTGTCCTCCGAAAATTAAACCAAATAAAGAAGGCGCGAGTAAAAACAAAAGCCCGAAAGGTATGATCGAAACAAAAAAAAGTCCTTTAACCAATCTTATCGTATAAGGATAGAGGGCTTCTTTTTTATTATGCGCCTCACTTATACGCTGGTAAAATACCTGCCCAATGGCGTTTGACACAAGACCAGTTGGCAGCATAACAGCCATTAATGCCAATGAATACAACCCTGCCACCTTACTTGAGAAGAAACTTGTTAACAACATGACAGGCAGATTGCTTGACAAGTTGTTAACCAGCGCATGGGGTGTATTAATCACAGGGAAATTTTTATACGTTTTAGCGAGTTCAGTAATTCTTTTAAAACTCACCTTTTGAAAAGCACTGGAAATCTGCATCAACGACTGCCGTACAATAATAACTGTAGCGACAAACTGCCCAAAAATCGCGCCGCCGATTAATCCGGCTGTGCCTATACCGGGTAGTGCATAGATGACACCAACCTGGGCGCCACCTTTAATACCTGAACGTGAAATCCATGCAGCAGACAGTTTTCTATAATGCTTTTTTCTGCTTAACCAGTAATGCATTGACTGAAAAACGCCTATCAGGAAAACCATTACAGGTACAAAATAAAGCCAGCGGCTTATTTCGGGATCATTTAAAAGATCAGTAAATCGCTCGTTAAACAAAAAAGTGATTATTAGTAGAATTATAGATAAACTAAAATTTAATATAAGACTTAAAACAATAATATTCACAGCATCGCTGTCTTTCTCAGGCAGCATTATTGACAGTTCATACCGAAAAGTTGCAGCCACTGAAAAAATCCCCACCACCGCTGTAAATAGCGCCAAAGTTCCATATTGTTCAGGAGAATACAGCCTGGTTAATACGGGCGAAAGCAGAACAGGTATTACCTGAGCCAGGGCAGTTCCTGACATTAAGGTTATGACATTTCGAAAAAATACGCCTTTTGTAAGTCTTTCAAT
>MWCE01000092.1 GCA_002069895.1 Bacteroidetes bacterium ADurb.Bin234
ATTATACTAAAATGTTTTTTCACAGAATTACATTATTTATTTTATGTTTGTTGATAGGTGGTGAAATCGCCATGGCACAAGACACTACAAAGCAACCCAAAACGTTGGGATTATGTTTAAGCGGAGGAGGTGCATTGGGATATGCCCACATCGGTGCTTTACAAGCACTGGAAGAAGCAGGGATAAAACCCACACATATTTCGGCCAATAGCATGGGTAGTGTAGTCGGAGTGCTGTATGCAAGCGGTTTAACTCCAAAACAAATGCTCGAGATGATTGAAAACGAAAAGGGATACCGCGTACATTCTCTAATTGATATTAACCTGCGTAATTTTAACGGTTTTATGAAACACGACAAACTGCGCAAGGTGTTGGATAAATACATATCTTATAATCATTTCGACAGTTTAAAAATCAAATTCTATGTTTGTTGTGTGGATATCCGCAAAGCCGAAGTGAAAATAGTTGGTCAAGGTAATTATTTAAAAGATTATGTAATTGCTTCTTCTTCCATACCATTACTCTATGATTATTGTGTAATCGAAGGAGTGGAGTATGTGGATGGGGGCGTGAAAAACAATTTCCCTGTCGAACCTTTGATAGAAGAAAAATGCGATAAAATTATCGGTATTAACGTAATCAATTTCACCCCTGCCGACACCACCATTAAGCCCGAAGATCTTTTGTCGAACCTCTATGCGGTGGTAGATGAAACCATCAACGAAGATCGATACAAACAATGCGATTTCTATGTTCCCATCAAAGGATTAAACTCCTATAAATACAGCACTATAAGCTATAAGCGATACAAAGAAATTTATCAAATCGGTTATGAAAATATGAAAACCTACATTCAACAGCATCCGGAAATGTTGGAATAAAAATTAATCGTATTTGTTATTGGTTCAGTTTGTTTTAATATTCGGATTAATCCTGAAACAACTTTTTTCAAAATCTTCTATTGAAACAGTGTGCAAACGAAAGGATTTAATCAAATATTGTTTTCCCTTCTTTTCATCAAAAACCTGCAACCTTCCGTAATAATCAACTCCTGCTGATTGATACCTTTCATTTTCATAGAAATAACCTATATGTTGGAAATTGGAGTCTAATAATTCGGTAAAAGTCATTTGTTTATAGTTTTTATATCGTCTAACCCGTATTCTTCTGATATATTGATTTGTTTCACTACAATATTTCACTTCGTCGAAAGCTACATTCATGTATTCCTTTCCCGTTTCACGATTTAAAGAATCAATGTTTGAAAAAAACAAATGATTATAAGTATAAATACATTTTACCGTATCTAAATCAAAATAATACTTATAGATATCTCCCGAAGTTCCATACGAAATCAAGAGATTAGTGTCTTTATCCCAAGTGTATTTAAGATAGGGAATGCATCCGGGCTCATATTTATTCCCTAAAAATTGTTTCGGAATATTTACGTTTAGCATTTGATATGTCTTATTAGCTAAGTTATAACTACACAGAAGCTTTGGATTATAGTTTTCGTCGGCCATAGGACGGTATAAGTCGTAAAAAATCAACAAACAATTGTTTTTAATCAAAGGCATACGGGTGTAATGTCCGTTTAAGAGAATGAGAGGCGAATGTTGTCCCTGAAAGCTATAGGGAACATCTTTAAGATTATAGGTGTTCACTATGTTCCCTTTGCCATTTAATAGTATGAAATGAAACGGAATTATTAGTCCGCTGTTTTCCTCCACTTCTTTTAAACTGTTTTCGCTAAAAAAAATAAAAATGGAATCATGGTTGTGGTAATATAACTTTCGAATCGATGCTGCAGGAAGCGAATTAAGGGGAATGCTATGTGTTTGGCAAGTAATGGTATTGCATACATATAATTCGGAAAGATCGAAAGCGGTCATTATAACAAAAGGCGTGTCGTTTATAATCCTGTCATTTTGTAAACCTGCCATAAAAGAAACACCCGTAAATTCTTCGCATGTACGACAAACCGATTTGTTTATCTCTATTTTTTCGATGTCAAGTAAGTTAAATTTATTTTGACAAGATGAAATTAGAGGAATAAAAATCAATACAAAAAAAATATAATCACGTTTAATGTTTTTAAATAACATAGGGAAAATTGAGAAATAATAATTTAATTTACTCTAAAAACAATATTAGTAACGAATCTATTTCAGGAATAAAATGCAATTATTGATTTAAAAAGGTCTTGGATGTAACTCCCAGTTTGCTGATAAATGTAATCCTGCTGATTTCTCAATACCAGTTTTCTTATCTACTTTTACAACATCGCCACAGCAATAACCATCATAACCACACACAATAATTGTTTTATTATCTTCTTTAATCATTTCCCCCCACATAGAAAATGGTTTTTTTATGTAGTCATCTTTTTTGCATATTCCCATTTCCAAATCGGGATTAATCCATACTATGTCATCTCCCTCATAATAAATTTCACCGGGGATATAAACATCTACGGTTTCACTTTTTTGAATTAATATGTTTTTTGATTTTATTAATTCATTTTCAGAATTTTTAGTGCAGCCAATAAAGAAAATTGGGATTGTCATTACTACGCATAATGAATAAATCATTGTTTTTGTTAATGTCTTCATTTTTTTTAAATTTAATTTATTAATATTAATTGTTTAATTTTTCTTTTTCAATCTTTTGAAATAAAGGAATAAACTCTTCAAAATCACATTTATAGATTTTGACAGTATCTCCATATTCAATCAAATGATATTGATAATCCAATATATCGTCGTTATAAACATTTTGTAATAAATATTTATCGATTTTAACCAAATGATAGCTTGATAAACCGTAATTATTAATTAAGGTTTCTCCGAAATCACTACTTGGGTCATTATTGTAAAGAATATAATATATACATGCTTTTTTATAATCCTCTACATTATTTTTCATTTCTCCAAATAAATAGTTCAAACAATTACCGCAAGGATATTTCAGATTGATAATCACTACTAATGAATTTCTCGGAATATGTAATTTTTTCAAATATTTTTCCATGCTCATACTTCTTTTCCCCTTTTTGATATATTCCTTAAAATAATCGGCTTCCAGTTTTTCCCAGCTAAGGGTTTTAATGTTTTTTGTAAATTGAATGTTATAAGGCAACTTATTCTTTATATTTACTGAAATTAATTGATTATTCATTAAATAAGGTGTTTCATAATTTGCTGTTCCCAAAGAATAAGCCATGTGATTAAAATTGGAATCTAACAATTGCAATATGAGTTTTTGTTCGTGATTTTTATAATTATCAATATAGATTTTTCTTACGTAGCATTGCATTTGACGACACCATTTAGGTTCTTCAAATTCAACATCCATGGGATCAATTTCCGAATGTGAAGCAAATAGTGTGTTTGTAAAAGTGTAATCATACGTGCATTGGATAGGGAGTAATGAGTCCAATGTAAAATCATAGCGGTAAAGAGTTGGCTGATGGGGGAAATTTATCAAAAGATTTTTTTTATTTTCATCATATTCCATATATATATGATTGGTTATACAGTCTTCGCCATACCTTTTACCGATTTCTTGTTCCGGGAATTTAACATTAAGCATCCGCAGGGATTTATTGCTTAAATTATAGGCACAAAGCAATTTGGGTTGAAAATCATAAAATTCATCATCATATGTTTGGGGTAAATAAATAGAAAACGGTATCAATAAATGTCCGTCAACAATTCTATTTTCATTGATTAATGCAGGTGTTTGAAAAAGCATTTTTTGCAACTGTCCCTTATAAATATAAGGAACGCTGTCTAAGCTATATTGGTTTATCAATTGACCTTTGTCGTTCATCAAAATAAAATCAATGTGTATGTCAGGAAAATATTTACACATAATTTCTCTTTTATAAAATAAAAAAATCGAATCATGATTGTGATAATAAACATGATCTATGGGATATTTCGGTATTTTATTTAAAGCAATAGTGACGGCATGATGTCGGGAATAGTTGTAAACATAGAGTGTATCGGTACGCGGTGTTAAATGAATATAATATAAAGAATCACAAATTGTTCGATGGCATCTGTGATTTAACATAATGGATAAACTATGACTGTTTTGGAATATTTTAAAATACTGCTCATCCTCGTTTTCATTTAATGCCTTAAATTCAAGAATGGTACATTCTTTGTTTTTTGTTTGACAACTTGCTAAATTACAAATGAATGAAATAAAAATTATAATCTGTTTTGCTGACATAAATATTGTTGCTTATAATGAAACAAGGGTGTCGCCGTGTTTAATTAAATAATATCCACATAATTGAACTCCTGCATCTTCATATGTAACACATACACTTCCACATTTACTTCCCTCACCGTAACATTCTATTGTTCTATCTTTCATTTTTCCTTTATGATTAGCATCTCCATAAAAAATTTCATTTGCAGGAACAGGGTCGAAATAAATTGATGGATCAATCCAAATTAGGTAATCATCTGTTTCATAGATTTTTCCGGGCAAATAAAAATCAATATCTTTTTGCATTTTTTCCCCCGATTGATTAATCGAAATTTCCGGTGAAGGCTCTTTAGTACAACTATAAAAAATAATCGCACTTAAAAATACTGCTGGGATTAAACTAAAAATAATTTTACTTAAAGGATTCATAATTGTTAATTTTTTAAATTTTAAATTACTTTTTTTTGCAAAGAAAATTATTTTTTTAATACAAAAGATATTTTTTTAATATTTTTTTATTTATTTGAAAATCTATATTATATATGGTAATTATTAACAATTATATAAAAATTTGTTTTCTTCTTTGCTTTAATTTTAGAAGGAATTCGAAGAAAGATAATAAAATTGAATCCGAGTTAATATGGGTTATCTTGATTAATATTATATAAAAATATTTTTTATCTTTCTTATCAAGCTAATTTCAAAACATGTTTTTATTGTTTGATAAAAAACAGTACTTTTGCATACGGTTTACAATATATAAAATAAGGTATCATATTAAACAGAGCAAGAGATGGAAACAGCAATCAATGCAAGAGTAAACAGATGGCTGACCGGTGCTTATGATGAAGACACCAAGGCCGAGATACAAAAAATGAAACAATCGTCGCCCGAAGAGCTTGCCGATGCTTTTTATAAAGACCTCGAATTCGGTACAGGCGGACTGCGCGGAATCATGGGTGTTGGAACCAACCGCATGAATAAATATACCGTTGCCATGGCCACTCAAGGTTTGGCGAATTATTTGAAACAACAATTCCCCGGTGAAGTGCAAAGAATTGTGATTGCTTACGACTCGCGCAACAACAGTCGCTATTTTTCCGAAATAACTGCCGATGTGCTTTCAGCTAACGGCATGAAAGTTTATGTTTTCGATAAAATAACTCCCACACCCGAACTGTCGTTTGCCATTCGTTATTTGCATTGCCATAGTGGCATTGTGATTACAGCTTCTCACAATCCCAAGGAATATAACGGATATAAGGTTTACTGGAACGACGGCGGTCAATTGGTGCCGCCTCACGACCACCGCGTGATTGAAGAGGTAAAGAAAATAACACGCTTAAGCGAAGTGCATTTCGAACGCAATGAAGAAAAGATTGCCTATATAGGAGAGGAGGTAAATGTACCCTATATCGAAAAAGTAAAAGCGCTGTCCATGCATCCAGAAATCATACAAAAACAACACAATTTAAAGATTATTTATACACCTTTGCATGGAACCGGCGTTTATATGGTCCCGAGGGCTTTGCGTGCTTACGGCTTCAATTGTGTGTCGTTGGTAGAAGCACAAGCCGTTCCCGACGGGAATTTCTCAACGGTAGTTTCTCCCAATCCCGAAGAAGTGGCAGCCATGAGTATGGCCATCGAACAAGCCAAAACCAATGATGCCGACATTGTGCTCGCTACCGATCCAGACGCCGATCGTATAGGCCTCGCCGTAAAGAAGAATAACAATGAATACGAACTCTTAAACGGCAATATGACCCTTACGCTTTTAATATATTATATGTTGAAAGAATGGAAAGGAAAAGAGAAAATCAACGGCCGTCAATTTGTGGTTAAAACCATAGTTACCACCGAACTGGTTCGTGATATTGCCGACAAGGAAGGAGTGGATTGTTTCGACGTCTTGACAGGATTTAAGTACATAGCCGAGAAAATTCGACAGTATGAAGGGAAAAAAGAGTTTATTGCCGGTGGCGAAGAAAGCTTCGGTTGTCTCGTAGGCGATTTTGTCCGCGACAAAGATGCCGTTATTTCCTGTTCTATATTAGCAGAAATGGCCGCATGGGCCAAAAATCAAGGCAAAACTTTATACGATGTGTTGATAGATATTTATATGGAATACGGTTTTTATAAAGAGCATTTGATTTCCATAACCAAAAAAGGACAACAAGGCTCGGAAGAAATTAACAGGATGATGCAAAACTACCGTAACCATCCGCCCAAAGAGATTAACGGTTCAAAGGTATTGAAAATAAACGATATACTTTTGTTGGAAACCTTCGATTGTTGCCATAACACCAAAAAATCAATCAACGACCTGCCCAAATCCGATGTCTTGCAATTCTTTCTTGCCGACGGTAGCAAAATCACCATGCGTCCTTCGGGAACAGAACCTAAAATTAAATTCTATTTTAGCGTTAAAGAAGTTTTAACACATAAAGAGAGATTTGAAACTGTAAATCAAAATTTAAGTCAGAAGATAAACAATATAATCCAAGCGATGAAGTTATAAATTCAAAAAATAAAAATATATGGAATTTACCGTAAAACAAATAGCCGATATGATAGGGGCAACTGTTGAAGGAAACCCCGATGCCATTATCAGCAAATTTTCAAAAATCGATGCCGGCGAAGAACAAGGATTGTCTTTTCTCGCTAATCCAAAATACACCCATTATGTTTATACAACCAAAGCAACAGCTGTATTGATTGATAAAGAATTCATCCCCGTACGTCCTTTATCCTGTATCCTGATTCGTGTAGAGAATCCCTATCTCGCTTTTGCACAACTCATGACA
Source organism: Bacteroidetes bacterium ADurb.Bin234 (assembly GCA_002069895.1). Classification (GTDB taxonomy): domain Bacteria; phylum Bacteroidota; class Bacteroidia; order Bacteroidales; family WCHB1-69; genus UBA5266. Next base: position 7,029 of record MWCE01000092.1, read on the forward strand.
ATGTATCAAGAAAAGCGCCATAAAACAGGTATTTCCAAACATGCTGCCATTGCCGAAGGTGTGAAGATAGGAGAAAATGTTTACATAGGCGATTTTGTTTCGATTGAAGAGGGAGTTGTGTTGGGTGATAATGTGCAAATCTATCCGCATACCTACTTAGGGGAGAATGTCAGCATTGGGAATAATACCATCCTTTATTCGGGGGTAAAAATATATCATTCCTGTGTAATAGGGAGTCATTGTACCCTTCATGCCGGTGCTATCATCGGCACCGATGGTTTCGGTTTTGCTCCACAATCCGACCATCAATATACTAAAATTCCCCAACTGGGAAATGTGGTCATCGAAGATAATGTCGACATAGGTGCCAATACCTGCATCGACCGTTCTACTTTAGGATCGACCATAATACATAAAGGAGTTAAACTATGTAATTTTATTCAAGTGGCCCATAATTGCGAAATCGGTGAAAATACAGTCATGGCGGCCATGTGCGGCATTGCCGGATCTACAAAAATAGGTAAGAATTGCATCTTCGGTGGACAAGTAGGGGTGAATTGGCATTTAACCATAGGTGATAATGTACAAGTAGGAGCTCAAAGTGCCGTGAATAACAGTTTTAAAGATAATAGTACAGTCTTGGGAACACCGGCTTTTAATGCTTCCGACTGCATTAAGTCATATGCCATTTTCAAACACCTGCCCAACTTAGTGAAACGAGTTTCCGATTTAGAAGAAAAAATAAAATAATACATGCGAAATCTATTTGATTTTATTGTTAAAAATAGTTATGTGTTTCTTTTTATTTTATTGGAAATAATATGCTTTGTCTTTATTTATCAAAGTGGTTCTTATCGGAAATGGGTTATGAATTCAGCTTCTAAAGAAATATCAGGTCCTATTCTCGAAATGAGGGCTTCATATCGTGAGTATATTAACTTGAAAAATATCAACGAACTGTTGATAAGTGAAAATAAAGATTTAATTCATACTGCTTATAACCTTAACCTTAGCTATTCCCCTGCACATATTTTTAATGACACGGCTAATAATCCTGTTTTTGAATATGTTCCGGCTAATGTTATTGAGAATACAACCCATAAACAATCCAATTATATCATACTTGATAAAGGGGAAAAAGACAGCATAGCCATCGACATGGGGGTAATCACCGCCAGGGGAATTGTAGGTATTGTGAAAGATGTTTCACCTCATTTTTGTATAGTCTTGTCTTTATTACACAAAGAGTTTAGTATCAGTGCAAAGTTAAAACGTAATGATGTAGCCGGTATTTTAATTTGGGATGGTATTAATCATTCCAAAGCCAAATTAAAGAACATATCAAGCATTGAAAATTTAAAAGTGGGCGATACGGTTGTAACCCAACATTCGCTTATCTTTCCCGAAAACTATCCGATAGGTACGGTCTCGAAAATAAACCAACAAGTAAAAGGAGGATATTTTGCTCTGGATATATTATTGTTTGAACAATTAAGCAAAATGAGCAAGGTATGGATTATAAAAAACAACTATGCCCATGAGTTATCAACATTAAAAGAAAAAGTCGACAATGAATAAGTTCCTGCATATATTGATTTTTTTATTCTTGCTCTTTTTTCAAGTCTTGGTAGCCGACAGTATTGCCCTGTGGGGAATCGTTACGCCCATGCTTTACATTATGTTTATTTTAATCCTTCCCTTTCAAATGCCGAAATGGCAAGTGATTTTACTTGGTTTTTTGATGGGTTTTTGTATAGATATTTTCACTGGAGTATTGGGTCAACATGCAGCGGCTTGTGTGCTTATTGCCTTTCTTCGCATGCCTATCATCTCACTTGTCCCGACGCATATAAAGTTTGAAGAGCATATGCGCCCCATTTTATGGGATATGCATTTTGCATGGTTTATACAGTATAGTTTATATTTAACGCTTATTCACCATATCTTTTTCTTCTTCCTGGATACCATGAGTTTTAAAAATTTCTTTTTGGTTTTAGGAATTGCTTTGTTAAATACCGTTGCTACTGTTATTTTGATTTTTATTTTTCAAATATTATTCTATAAACCTTCTAAACGCTATTAATTGCAATAATTTATACCATAACATTTGTTTTTTCGTTATAAAAACCATATATAAATTGTATGAAAACAAGAAAACTAATTATATGTTGTCTGCTTTGTCTGTTCATTGGCTTTAAAGGATATGCTCAACAGGATAATGTAAGCTATTATAAAGCCCCTTTATCCAATGATTCTTTAAAAATAAAAAAGAATAATTGGTTATATAATCTATCAACAGGCGGAAATCTAGGTCTACAATTTGGAACTTATACTTATATTGAAGTTTCACCCCATGTAGCATATCATTTCAACGAATGGGTCTCGGCAGGAGTGGGATTGTCGTATAGTTTTTTGAACTTCGATAGAGGAAGTCATCATATTGTAGGAGGAAGCGTGTTTTCAGAATTTTATTTTCTTAAATACCTTGCTTTACATGCAGAATACATGATATTAAACTATGATGATTTTTTCACTAACCAACCAATAGATTCCAAACGTTTAACTTCTAATAATTTGTTGTTAGGAGGAGGTTTCTATCAGCGTATTAATGCCAGTTATGCCATTTATTTTATGGCCTTTTATAATATTACAGATCAACCCGAAAAAAACTTTTTGATATCTCCTGTTTTTAAAATGGGTGTCTCATTTTGGCCTAAGTATTTATGAATCTGAGTAGTTTTATTTCAAAGAAAATCAGAACAAATAAATCAAATAGCTTTTCTAAACCTATTGTTAATATTTCCATTATCAGTATTGCATTGGGTGTTAGTGTTTTGATTTTAGTGTTTGCCATTACCAGCGGTTTTCGTAAAGAAATAGAAAATAAGGTGATAGGTTTCGGCTCTCACATAGAAATTGCTTATTTCGACGATAATGTTTCCTACCAAAAAACACCTATTCAAAAAAATGCTTCTTATTTATCGCAAATAAAAAATTTGGATAATGTTAAAAAGATTCAGCCCTTTGCCTTGAAAGCCGGTATAATCAAAACTTCCGACCAAATTGAAGGGATAGCATTGAAAGGATTGGATACGAATTATGATTTATCGTTTTTTAAACATCATCTTATCAAGGGGAATTTGTTAGCATTGAACGATTCTTCAACTTCCAACGAAATTCTGATATCCCAAGCATTATCCGATAAACTGTTATTGGATACGGGAAATAAAATGCTACTTTATTTTGTGCAAGACCCGCCACGTCAACGTGTATTTAAAGTCTGCGGAATCTATAAAACCGATTTAAGCAGTTTTGATAAAACCTATGCATTGTGCGATTTGAAACATATTCAAAAATTAAATGATTGGGATGTCAATCAAGTAGATGGATTTGAAATCCTTTTAAAAGATTTTGATTTATTGGAACAAACAAACA
>MWCE01000093.1 GCA_002069895.1 Bacteroidetes bacterium ADurb.Bin234
AGGTTAAATCTTTTTTTGATGTGCTATAAGATTTGCATCTGCAAAGGTAGATTCCCATTTTATGTTTTCCGTTCCTTCCAAATTGCCTTGTGGATAATGAAGGAAATCGGAAATAAAATAGTAGAGACGTTACATGAAAAATTATAAATAATAGTCATTAATCAGTCCACTTATATCATGACAAGTCAATCCGACTAATCTGTGGTCGGTTTTTATAATTTTTCTTTTTTAATTTTTAATTGTTTTTTTGTGTCATGTACCGAGATTTTTTTTCGTGCCGAAAAAATCAGGTTTTGGAACATAAATGATTTAACTATAAACTTCATAATCGTCTTGCGACCTGCGACTACAAAAATACTTTTCTTCCGGATGTCCGGATTTTGATTTTCCAATTATTTTAGCTTTAATTGCCATAATTATTTGATATTTAATGTTTTAAAAATATTTTTGTATATTTTTGATATTGAAATACATACAAATGTATTTATGCGGCATAAGACCCCCTTGAACCAAGTTAGGTTCAAAAAAATACTGCCTTGGTTTGCTTTTGAACCAAGCTTCGTTCAGCGTGAACGTAACTAGGTTGGGACTCCAACCAAGGCACTATTTTACGCAAGCAAGCTTGGTTCAAGGGGGGTGTATGCAGCATGTTGTAAAATACACTAAATAAGGCAATTAAGATTGTATTTTTCATGGTTAATTTGCCATTAGAATATTAAAAATGATATAAATTTAAGGCTGTGTTCTAATTTACAATGTCTATATTAGAACACAGCCATAAAAAATAATAGCACCTCAAAAAAAGATTTAACCATAGGACAATTTAATCAGACAAGAATGCATAAAATTGATTACCTTTGCAAGGCAATTTCGTTTTATGTTAAACATTTATTTATGAACACAAAGAAGGTATTGTTTATTATTAATCCGCATGCAGGAACGGGGAAATTCAAAAAAATCGAGAAGGGAATTCATAAATATTTGGATAAAGATAAGTTTACTTATGAAATAACTTATACACAATATAAGAACCATGCCTCAGAAATAGCTGCAAATGCACTTGATAAAGGAATTGATATTATCATAGCCGTCGGAGGTGACGGTACGGTAAGTGAGATTGTAAAAGTTATTGTTAACCAAAACTGTGTATTGGGTATTATTCCGGTAGGTTCGGGCAACGGACTGGCTAATCATTTGCATATTCCCGGAAAAATTAAAAAAGCAATAGAAGTAATTAACGAAGACCATGTAGAACGCATTGATACGGTTAGTTTAAATGATAATATTTATGCTAGCATTGCCGGCGTGGGTTTCGATGCTTTTATTGCCAACAGATTTGATAATTGGTCGAAAAGAGGTATTTTTACTTATCTTTTTCTCATATTTAATCATTTATTTCTCTATAAATCGCGAACTTATATTGTGAAGCAGGAAGATATGATTATCAGGCAAAAAGCTTTCTTAGTTTGTTTTGCCAATTCATCACAATGGGGTTTTAATGTTAAAATATCGCCTGAATCATCTGTACAAGATGGTTTTGTGAATGTTTGTTTTATTAAAAAACCGAACTTGCTTTCACTTCCGTTTTTTATTTTGTTTCTGTTTAGCGCTAATTTGAATAATGTGGCAAATTACGTTAAGATTTATAAATTAAAACAATTTAGTGTTGAAACCGATGATGGTTTAGCTATGCATGTACACATAGATGGTGATCCTATCCCTAAACAAAGCAAATTGGATATAAAAACCAATCCCCTATCCTTACAGATACTTTTACATAATTTTATATAGTAGGCTATCTTAATTCAAAGTTTGTCCCCAGATACACTTTGCGCACGATTTCATCATCAGCTAATTCTTTTGGTGTTCCCGATTTAAACACTTTCCCTTCGAGTAGCAAATAGGCTTGATTGGTAATGGCGAGGGTTTCATGTACATTATGGTCAGTGATGAGAATACCTATGTTTTTTTCTTTCAGTTTATACACTATATTTTGAATGTCTTCAACCGCAATGGGGTCTACTCCGGCAAAAGGTTCATCCAAGAGGATAAACTTAGGATTGGTGGCAAGCGATCGAGCTATCTCTGTTCGTCGGCGTTCTCCTCCCGAAAGCTGAATACCTTTATTCTTTCTGATTTTTTGTAACCCGAATTCATCTAAAAGGATTTCCAGTCTTTCTTTTTGTTCGGTACGGCTATATTTGGTGAATTGAAGCACGGAGCGTATGTTGTTTTCAACCGACATCTGCCTGAAAACGGAAGCCTCTTGTGCTAAATAGCCTATACCTAAACGTGCTCGTTTATACATAGGCTCCTTTGTTATATTTGTTTCGTTAAGAAATATCTTTCCTTCCAAAGGTTTAATCAAGCCGACGATCATATAGAAGGATGTGGTTTTGCCGGCTCCGTTAGGCCCTAATAAACCCACAATTTCTCCTTGTTTCACTTGTATAGAAACATTGTTGACTACCATGCGATTATGGTATTTCTTAAACAAACCTTCCGTTCTCAACACATCGCTTGTTGCCATTTCAATTATTGAAATAATTTAAAAATATCATTACCGAAAACAAAAACCATTAATAGCATGAGCAATACCCAGCCGACGGTTAATGCATATTCCATGAATTTATCGGGTAGTTTACGTCCGATTATCATTTCAATCAAGGTAAACAACACAAATCCTCCATCGAGTCCGGGTATGGGCAAAATATTCATAAATGCCAAAATCAAAGATAACAAACCGGTGATATACCAAAATTTAGCCCATATCCATTCTCCGCCGTAAATTTGCGCTATGCCGATAGGTCCTGAAACGGAGTCTTTGGCTTTTTCTTCACCACTAACAACCTTCTTTAATCCTTTAATGTTTAAGGATAACATCGTCATAGCATCTTTCCATCCGTAAGATAAGGCTTGACCGAAACTATAAGATTTTAACGTATAGGGATAAGTTGTCATGGTTATGCCTATTAGAGAGGTGGAATCGAGCAATACTGTTTTTTTCAAGGTGTCATTGTTTCTTAAAACAGTGAGAATGACATCTTGGTTAGGGAATCTTCTTATGTTTTCCGAGAAACTTCCCCATGAGTTTATGCATATACTGTCGTTGATGGTTATAATTCTGTCTCCTTTTAAGATACCGGCTTTAACGGCAGGCATACCAGCTAACAAAGTAACAGATTATAAGCATTTTCTGCAATTACTATATCCATTAGTTTACCTTCACGTTCAACGGTTACAATAGCTCCGAAGAATATTTTTGCTGATGAAGCATCTTGAAAACGTTCAACGGGTTTTCCATCAATATTCACTATTTTATCGCCCGATTGAAAACCCAAGGTACGCGCCGGTTCATAGGCATAAATACCGTCGACAACCGCTTGATTGGGTAAATATTGCTTTTCATAAGCTCCCAATATCAAGGCAAACAACAACACCCCAACTATTAAATTAATAATTACCCCTCCCGAAACAACGATTAAACGTTGCCATGCGGGTTTGGAACGAAATTCCCAAGGCTGGGGTTCGGAGGCTAAATTATCAATGGATTGTGTTTCATCTATCATACCGGCAATTTGGCAATATCCTCCCAGAGGTAACCATCCCATGCCGTATTCGGTATGTTCGGGATGCTTACGCCAATCGCTGTCGTTTAATGTCGAAACATCTATGGGTTTATATTGTTTTTTGCCTTTTGCATCTAAAACAGGTTTGCCGGCTTCATCTACAACCAATTCCATATCAGGAAGGTTTTTTGAAAAGAACTTCCAATGTAATTTCCCGTCAATCTTTTTACATTTAATTAAGGATACCTTTGGATTAAAGAAAATATAAAACTTATTTACACGAATGCCGAAAATACGAGCGGTAATAAAATGTCCGAATTCGTGTACTAAGACCAAGATTGATAATCCCAAAATCAATTGGGCTGCCATGATAAAAGCTGTCATATGTTTTTTATTATTTGATTAGCAATGCTTCTTGCTTCATTATTAATAGATATATAATCGTTTATAGTCGGATGTTGTATAAAACTTGTTTTTTGCATACTTTGTTCAATAACGTAAGGGATTTGTAAAAATTGAATCCTTTCTTCTAAAAATGCATTAACAGCCATTTCATTGGCGGCATTCATGGCACAAGGCAAGGTTCCTCCTGCTTTAATGGCGTGATATGCAATGTCTAAACAAGGGAACATGTTCCTGTCGGGGGCATGAAATGTTAAAGATGGAAAATCTGAAAAAGAAAAACGTTTCAGGGTATTGGGTAAACGATTTGGATAAGAAAGAGCGTAAATAATCGGTAATCGCATATTGGGCAATCCCATTTGTGCTTTAATGGACGAATCACTAAACTGTACCAAGGAATGAATGATGCTTTGGGGATGTATGACAACGTCGATATCTTCAGGTTCAATGTTAAACAGCCATTTAGCTTCGATCACTTCCAACCCTTTATTCATCAAAGTAGCCGAATCGATGGTTACTTTGTTTCCCATTTTCCAATTGGGATGTTGCAAGGCTTCT
>MWCE01000094.1 GCA_002069895.1 Bacteroidetes bacterium ADurb.Bin234
TGGTTCAAGGGGGTCTACGGTACCGCCAAATTTTTGCATATATTTAATTCTTAATTTATAATTATTTAGTCATGATATTCTACAAAATCACACAAAGTAAAAATTCTTTAAGCAAGGAAGGTGAAACACTTTATTTTGCTAAAACCATCATTACGGGTAAAACAGATTTTAATGAGTTATGCGATAAGGTCAATAAATTGTCGAAGATTGATAAGTCGGTTGCATTCCTAGCGGAATGCGAAAATGGTGTTTGGTTAACGCATTTTCTACCGAGCGATTCATTCCTACTGAATGGGGGGTTTATTGGAATTATACGTTTAATCAAAGATAAATATTCCAATTAAACTGTAAATAAAGAATATACAATTGTGTCATCAACAATGACACAATTCCGGATGAAACGTTCAATTAAAAGTGGATTGTAAATACCCCTCTGTGTTCTCGGCGGTTAAGAAAGTTCTCAGTTTTAAGAAGCTCTCAGCTATCAGCTATCAGTTTTTCAGCGCGTTGGCTTTCTCTACTTTTCACTATTCACTATTCACTTTTCACTATTCACTTTTTCCACTCACGGATTTCCACGAATTACCACAGATTTTCAAGCATAAAATTCAGTACTTCTTTTCAAAAAAAATATTATTATGATACTATAACCTTAATCAGTTTATATTTCCCCTGTTTTTTTCGATATGTTAACATGAGACCGGCTGTAAGAACTTTTGTAGTAGTATCAGCTCTACTATTAAAAAAAACCACTTCTATGTTTTTTCTTTTAATCGTAACCTTATAAATAAACAAAACATGATTTCTATATACATCATAATTTTGAGGAATTTCGTTTTTAATTATATAAATTTCTTTTGTTCCAATATGTGATAAATCACAATTTATAAAATATTTAATACTGTCTTCTTCATAAATATATATGGTGTCGTAAATATAATAATTAAAGGCTTTTGATACGTTTTCTGTCAAAACCTGCTCTAAAAAAGCACAATCAATTCCTTTTTGTCCAAAAATGGCAGAACAAGTAAAAAATAAAAAAATGATAATAGGTACACTAATTCTTTTCTTTATCATGTTAAATGGATTTATTGTAAAATCGATACTATTATATATCTAATATTTGTTATATCATTCCCATTCCAAAAAGCACCACATCATACAGTACCAAGAACAAACCAAGTTAAAAATATGTATTAACAGCAAATTCAAACTGATTGATAAATATTTCTTTCATATTCGAAATATTGTTTTGCTCGTAGAAAAGAAGCATGGCTTTTTTATAATCGATTGAATCGACAGTGCGAAATGAAACAGGACAATGTGTATGGCTTATCAATATGGCATTGCTTACGATACGAGCAGTTCGTTTATTGCCGTCGACAAACGGCTGTATGTAAGAAATTAACACCAAAGACAACAAGGCTTTTTCAAACACATTTTCCTTACAGTTCACCAATTCACACATCATCGACAGGGACTCGTAAATTTGAAAATCGTTGTCTAAGGGTTTGTAGTTCGTGCCTGAAACACCCACCCTTCTTTTTCTAATATTCTTTTCCAGTCCGAGATCTTTTATCAATAAACGATGTATGTCTTCAATCTTAGAAACGGAAAGTGGAAGCAAATAATCGGGGTTATCGATAATGAAATCAATGGTTTCTTTATGATTAAGCAACATAACAGCTTCTTCTTTGGTTTTACCCGAAGCCGTTTCCTTTTCCTTTAACAATCTTTCGGTTTCCAATAAGGAATAGGTATTACCCTCAATTTGCGAAGATTTCCAACTCAAATCAATGGCCAATCTTTCCAATTCCTTTTTACGGGCAGTTTCCGATAGTTGAGCAATATTATTTTCATATTTCTTCTGAAGTAAATTTAATTTCTTTAAGTCTGTTTCCGTAAACAAGTCAATGTTTCTTAATGTTTCATTGATAAGCTGAAAATTAAAATTCTCTTTAATAACTCTCTGATCAATTTCTTTTTTATAATATGTTTCCATATCAATCGGACACAACAAAGCATAAGCCGGTGAAATAACATATTTGGTTGCTTTTCCCCTACCCTTTCTACTTAATAGATTTTTTAGCTTTAAGCTCAACAACAATCGCTTTAAGCTTGCATAACTAAATGGCAAAGAAATACCCTCAAAAATCTCTTTGGAAGAGACTTCCGGATTATTTTTTATAAATTCCAATACAACTGCTTCTTTTTTATCTACCATAGGCTTTGCATTAAAGCTCATAAATATATACCTTAAAGCTCATATCATGTTTGATTTTGAGCTGTATTTCCAATGCTGATGAGCTACAATATCCGTCATACAAATAAAAATATTGTTTTTTCTTTTTTCCGGCAAAAATACATTTAATTCTAATACCTGCCAAATGTTAACATAAATTCTTTCAGTTTGTGTATTATTATTTTATGTGATATAAGAGGTTTAAGCATTTAGGAAGATATGGCATTTGCTATCAGCGCATCGTTTTGCATTGTCGGGCTTTGTCCGTTCAACCAGTCAAGCTCCTTGTCGGGCGATAGTATGACAGGCATACGTTTTTTGCTGTTGTGAATACGACTCATTAACTCATTGGCTTGCGTAGTTAAAATCGTATAGCTTTTAATGATTTCGCCCGTTTGCTTATCGGTCCATTCACTCCACAGACCGGCAAAAGCAAACAAGGAATTACCCGGTAAAGTCAAGGCATATTTTTGTTTCTGTTTTCCTTTGTCGTCCAGCCATTGCCATTCGAAAAAGGCATCGGCAAGTATCAAACAACGATTGTTCACTGCTTGACGGAAAGCGGGCTTTTGATGGATGGTTTCCATACGGGCGTTTAAAGTATATTTCTTTATACTGTCGTCGGCAGCCCAAAAAGGAATTAAGCCCCATTGAAACAATTGAATTTCTTGGGGATATTTGTTTGTTATTATCGGCGTTTTTGGATATTGGAAAGCATTGTAAAAACCGGGTTCATAAGAGGCTTTCGATTGAAAGTTTGCCTTGAAACGATATTCCAATTCCACCGCCGATTTCGATTGTTGAGAAAAAAAGCACATTACAGATGAATTGTTATAATATCCGATAAATTAGTTGTATAGCGAGGAGATAATCTTTCTTGCTTCATTTTCCATACCCTTTGTTGATCTTGTGAGGCGAGGCGAATTTTCTGCTGTCCGAAAGCAGCATTCACCTTATCGACGGTTTGCATCAAGGGGATGTGTTTTTCGTTTCTCTTTTCAAAGAGGGTGAGTTGCACTTGGTCGGCAGGGATGATATCCAACACAATAACACCTGCTTTCTTATAGGCATAGCCTTCTTTATAAATATGTTTTAAAGCCTGAGTGGCAAACTTCGACAACTCGATAGCGGAATGGGTGGCATAGGGAAGTTTTACAACGATGTTCCGGCTATATTGCGGCAAGTCTTTGCGATGTCCGTTGGTATGAACAAACACCATCAAGGAACGACAACAGGAATTTTGCCGGCGCAGTTTTTCGGCACAAGCAACGGCAAAAGTCGACACCCGTTCACATAAGGGTTCTAAATCCGTATAATTCGTTTCAAACGTGCGGGTGGTGGCAATGTTCTTCTTGGCTTGAACTTCTTCAAGGTCTAATGTTGGTATACCCAACAAATCCCGTTTTAAGCGCAATCCGACCACCGACATATGTTTTTTTACCCAAAAGTCGTCTATTTGTGTGAATTCAAAAGCTGTATGTATCCCCATAGCCTGCAAGCGTTTACTGTGTTGACGACCTATCCCCCACACATCTTCCACCTTTAGCCATTTCAGTGCTTTCAAGCGTTTATCTTCCGTATCAATCACATACACCCCGCCTGTTTGTTGCGTAAACTTTTTCGCTATACGGTTGGCAACTTTTGCCAAAGCCTTGGTCGGAGCAAAACCCACGCTCACCGGTATGCCCGTCCATTTGTCTACTTTTTCACGCATTTCCTTTCCGTAATCAAATAGATTATAATGCTCAAATCCCGATAACTTCAAAAAACACTCGTCTATGCTGTAGATTTCCATTTCGGGAGCATATTCGCCTAATATACTCATTACCCGTTGACTCATATCCCCATACAATGCAAAATTAGCCGAGAACACATTCACCTTATGTTGGGTAAATAACTTTTCATACTCAAAAGCAGGAGCTCCCATCGGAACACCGATAGCTTTGGCCTCGTTGCTACGGGCAATCACACAACCGTCGTTATTGGAAAGCACCACGATAGGCTTGCCGTTTAAATCGGGACGAAACACCCTTTCACAAGAGGCATAAAAATTATTACAGTCAATCAAGGCAAACATTTACACCGATTTTATAACATAAGTAACAATTCCCCAAATAATCACATTTTGGTCTTTTTCAATTTTAATGGGTTTATACGCTTCATTTTCGGGCATTAGCCACAACTCCTTGGCTGTTTTATTAATCCTTTTGGCCGTAAATTCACCCTCGATATAACAAACGGCAATCTTACCGCTTAGGGGTTCCAAACTCCGGTCGATAACCAGCAAATCACCATCGTTAATACCTGCATCTTTCAAGGAGTCTCCTTTCACACGTCCGTAGAAAGTAGCCGTAGGATGCTTTATCAAATGTTTATTCAAATCTATACTCAAATCCACAAAATCAAGTGCCGGCGAAGGGAAGCCTGCACTGATACCTTCATCCACCAACGGCAAGGCCAAGTCGGTTTCGCTCAAAACGGCATAAATATCTATGATTTCACTCTTGGGTGATTTCGAAGGTTGATCGTTCATTATTAAATAATTATTAATACATAACACGCTCCTATTCTTCCTTTAAGCGGGAAGACAGATTCTCGGCAAAAATAAACATTTTTTTATTGCCGGAAGAATGAAGAAAGACGGAATGGTGAATAATGAATAGGGATTTAACTATTCCTGAAAAAACCTGCAAGCCGGTATTTAATTTTAGGTATTTTTGCAAACTAAATTCAGTGATAATTATTCCTTAAAAATTGACATGGAGTTACAGGATTATATAATCAGATTGGGTGCCGCTTTATTGGCAGGGTCTCTGATAGGATTTGAAAGAGAGTGGCGTTTGCGCAGTGCGGGACTGCTTACCAACACTTTGGTTGCGGTAGGTGCTTGTGTTTATATCATGGCATCCGACATAATAAGTGCCGATGCCGTGAATGCCGACCCTTCGCGGGTGTTGGGGCAAATTGTTGCCGGTATCGGTTTTTTAGGTGCCGGTGTGATTATGCGCGACGGCGTAAACATCCACGGACTAAACTCAGCGGCAACCATATGGTGTTCGGCTGCCGTGGGAACCCTGGCCGGATTTCACCTGCTACAAGAAGCCTTTATCGCCGCAGGTGTTATTATTACGGCTAATTTATGCATACGTCCTATTGCCGGTGCCATTAGCAAAATGTCGGCAAGTAAGAAATTCGTCAAAAACGGACGATTGTTAAAAGTCTTTATCGAAGATAAAAACGAAGCCGACATACGTGCAAAAATCATGGAAATATTACAATCATATCCCAATCTTAAATTAAAATCATTTTACGTAACCCAATCCAACGCTTTTACCCATGCCTTGGAAATCAATTGCGAATTTCTCTACACCGCACAAGACGATTTCGAACAATTCTTTTACGAAGTCTCAAAAAACCCCGACATTCTCAAAACGCAGCAAGATTGTATTATTGTAAATAATTAAGGAGATTAAAATATTGTTCGGCAAACACTTATATAAATAAATCGAATTTAAAAAAATATTTTTCATTATCATCGAACAATAATACTAAAAATGATATCTTTGCAAATCAATTTTAAAAAAATAAATAAAATATTAGAAATGAAAAATAAGATAATTATTCTAAAAACAGCCCTATTATTATGCGCGGCAATTGTGAGTATTTCTTGTTCGAAATCAGTAAAATCCGTAGAGCTTGACCAAAGCACGCTGACACTTGAAGTCGGCAAGTCACAAACCTTAACGGCAACAATAACACCTGACCGTGCCATTGAAAAAAAAGTAACATGGTCCAGTAGCAATCCGGAAATAGCTACGGTTGAAAACGGCTTTGTAACTGCAATAAGTGAAGGAGAAGCAACAATAACGGTTACCACTATCGACGGGAATAAAACAGCAAGTTGTATTGTTACCGTAATCATAGATATTACGACTGACAAACAAATGGAACTTGTGATATGGGCAGCAGAATATATTAACATTGAAATTGCCGGAACAAATACTGCCACCATTGATTGGGGAGACGATTCTCCTGTTGAAACATTTAATCTTTCTGCTACTCCTACAAACTGTGAGCATACATACCCCGATCGCAATGATTTCTTTCATTTAACAATAACCGGAAAAAATGTGTCATATTTGGATTGCCATAGTTCTCATGTTACCAGTATGAATTTAAGTAACAATACTGCATTAAAAGAATTATATTGTAATTCGAATACTAATTTACGTGAATTAGATGTAAGTAAAAACACAGCACTCACAAAATTGGATTGTAATAATAATTATTATTTAAATAGCTTGTATTTAAACAAAAATACAGCCTTAAAAGAATTATTTTGTTATTCGAACGATTTAAATAATCTTGATGTGAGTAATTGCAAAGTATTAGAGGTATTAGAGTGTTCTGATAATAATATTACAAATTTGAATTTGAGTGAAAATACAAAACTGAAGATATTGAGTTTTGGATATAATGATGGTTTGAATTTATCTTTTTTAGTAGAATCATTACACGGTAATACTATTTCGGGAGGTAAAACAATTTACATAGGATACGATGATCCAAACTCACCGGTTTGGGAACCTGCCATAAATAAAGGGTGGACAGTTGTAGATTACTTTTATTACATTTTAACCTTTTAAGAAAGTATAGATTTCTGAGCGAAGCAAAGAATCTGTTGAATTTTATCGGACAATAGTGATTTTATTTCTTCTTTTCATTTTTCTTTAACTCTATTGCTCCACCCTTCTTTCACATCTAAGTTGAAATAAATAACATGGGGCGTTCAATCTTTTGTTTTCTATGCAATCATGGGTTGTTTGTGCCAATTGGGTTGTGATTTTCTTATTAAATACGCTCGAAAAGTTGATGTAAAAAATTGTAAAAAATTAAATTAAATATTTAGGCATATAAAAAGCATTTATTTTTTTTATATATTTGCAAAAAAAAATTAATAAAATGGTATTTGATGAATTCAAAGCAACAGAAAT
>MWCE01000095.1 GCA_002069895.1 Bacteroidetes bacterium ADurb.Bin234
TGGTGGTTCTACTCAACTTAAAGGCGTCTCTCCCGACATCATCATGAGCGATCCCTATACTTATCTCGAAATAGGAGAAAGTGAACTGAAATATCCTATGGAATGGACACAAGTGAATGCCGCTAATTATTCTACGTTTAATAATGAATATCTTTTTACCAGTTTGAAAAAGGCAAGCAATGACAGAATAAAAAATGACAAACGCTTTCAAATGCTCGATGAACATGCTAGGCAAATTAAAACGCGTAGAGATAAAACTCTGATCCCATTGAAGATGGAAGATTTTAAACGTCAGAATGATGAAAACCTTGAACAATCAAAGGCTTTCGATAAACTGATGAAAGATACCTTAAGCCTGAAATCTACTCCACTTTCTGTTGATTTGCAAAGAATTGGCTCTGATACTACTAAAATCAATATTTTGAAAAAATGGACGAAGGGCTTACGCACTGACCCTTATCTGCTCGAATCAGTACGGATTGTTCGCGACTGGAATGCCGCAATCGTCCAAAAGAGATAATCTATATCGATTTATCTTCCTTAGTTTTAAAAAGCAAAGATTTTTAAGCCTTTTCACATATATTTGCATTTAAAATGTGTTCATGTGAAAGCCTCTGCCTTTTCTAAAATTATTTTATTTCCTGTATTCTTTTTTACTTTTATTTACTCAAAAGCTCAGATAGAAGTGAGTGTGGGACATAATGCCAATGAGTTAGTTCAAATGCTGCTGGGGCAAGGAGTAACCATAAGCAATATAACGGGAAGTGGACTGCAATCGTCAAGCAATCCTAATATCTGGCAGGCTGGAAAATTTAATGGAGGTTTACCCGATATTGGCATCGATAGTGGAATCGTTCTTACCAGTGGGAATGCTCTTTTAGCTCAAGGCCCTAATAATAATTCAAGTGCAGGTTATGGTGCAGGCAACCCTGGCGATCCTATGCTTACCAGTCTTGCAGGCGTGAATACTAATGACGCCTGTATCCTAGAATTCGATTTCACTCCATATTATGATACCATAGTTTTTAGATATGTCTTTGGATCGGAAGAATATCATCAATATGTTACTTCATACAATGATATTTTTGCCTTCTTTATTAGCGGTCCAAATCCTATGGGAGGAAGTTATAATAACGAAAACATCGCTCTTATTCCAGGTACTAATTTAGCAGTGAGCATGTATAACATCAATTTTGGGAATGATTATGGTGATTGTCCCAAGGGGAATTCCTGTATAAATTGTGAATATCTGATTGATAATTGCGAATCGGGTACGAGTATAGAATATGATGCTTATACTGTTGTTTTTACGGCAATGGCTGTTGTAGTTCCTTGTCAGACTTATCACCTCAAATTGGCTATTGCCGATGCCTTGGATAGTTCACTGGATACAGGTGTTTTTCTTGAGGCAGGTAGTTTTAGTAGTCCAGGTATAACCATTACCCCACAATATTCTACTGCTGCAGGACAGGCAGTGGCAGTAGAAGGCTGTTCGTTTGTTGATTTAGTGGTTTCCCTCCCTATGGTGCAGCCCGATACTGTTTGGCTTGTATTTGATAGCATAAGGGGCACAGCTACCAACGGAGTTGATTGCAATTTTATTAGTGACAGTATATTTATCCCACCCAGTGAACTCTCTAATTTTATCCATATCGTTCCAGCGTATGATGGAGAAATAGAACCCCTCGAAAATTTTATTTTTTATTATTCTTCTACATCTTGCTCGGGGACTCAGGTTGATTCGGTGAGAGTGGATATTGCTGACTGGAACCCTGTGGATATTGGAAGTGATACCATAATTTGTGAAGGTCAATTTATTACATTTGATGCAGGTGAGGGTTATCGTACTTATCTATGGCAGGATGGAAGTAGCCAAAGATATTTTACAACAAATCAGGCCGGAACTATCTCAGTTACTGTGTATGATGTTTATCAATGCCCATCCTTCGATGCATTGCAGCTCAACGTCGCACCATTACCCCAACCCTTGATGATAAAACACAATTGAGGCAAGAATTTCTATAGACTCAAGTCAATGAAGAAGAATTTTATTTTTTTAAATTAAGGACGACAACACTTTCTATATGAGGGGTTTGCGGAAACATGTCGATAGGTTGAATTTCTTCAATTTCGTATTTTGATATAAGCATTTGAAGGTCACGAGCCAGAGCCTGAGGATTGCAACTCACATAAATGATCTTCTCGGGAGATTCGGATAAGAGTATTTTTTTTATCTCGATAAGTGTACCTGAGCGAGGAGGGTCGAGAATGACCACATTGGGATGCCCATATTTTTTAATGAAGTCAAGAGTTAAGGTGGACAATACATCTCCCTGAACGAAAGTGCAATTATGAACTCCATTCAGGATGGCATTTTCTTTGGCGTCTTCTACAGCTGCCGGTGAAAACTCTATCCCTATTACTTTTTTGGCTTGTTTTGCCAAAAAAATTCCTAAAATCCCCGTTCCACAATATAAGTCATAAACCGTATCATCTGCTTTCACTTCGGCCTTCTGCATCACATAACGGAAAAGTTTTGGCGCTATAAAACGATTGGTTTGAAAAAAACTTTGGGGACTTACCCTGAAGCTAAATCCATCGATATTATTTATTCTAAGAAGTCGATCTTTGCCATCAAAACAATGAACCTCCATTTCACCAAAAGCCTTGAAAGGATTGGAATAGACCTTCCAGAACACCGATTTCACACCTGGCATATCGGTAAAAAGATGTTCGAGGAAACGAAAAGCCGCTTCATCGGGCTGAGAGGCAAAACCAATCATTACTATCACATTTTGAGTACTATCTTGCAGGATTTCAAGACTGCGGAGAATACCACTTCCATCCTTGAAATTAAAAAATGAAACATTTAAGTCTTGAGCCATTTTTTTTGTTTGTCGTGCAATGGAAACGGAAGGTTCTGGTTGAAGGTAACACTCGGTAATATCTACAATTCTATTGCTGAGTTGTGCAACATTGAAGCCAACTGCCCTACGATCTTTTGTATCATCAATCTTCCCTTCTTCATCATAGAACCATCTTTGTGATGAGAATGAGAATGTTAGCTGATTCCTATAAAAGAATTCATTTTCTGAGGGAATTATTGGTTTAATTTCTTTAAAGGGTATTCCCTTATAATTCAAGGCTTCGTCAAGAATTTGACTTTTCAATTGCAATTGATATGGATATTGAATATGCTGCCATAAACATCCGCCACAAAGCTTGAAATGTTTACAAACAGGTTCTCGCCTGTAGGGGTGCTGTTTTTCTATTTCTATTAGAATTCCGCTTAAAAATTCCGAACCTCCATATACAATCTCTCCCGAAATGATTTCGCCAGTTATGGTGTTTGGGATAAAAACCTTCCTCCCTTGAAATAATGTCCAACCTTTTCCTGAAGGATGTATGCCCATTATTTCCAAATGGCGTGCAATTTTTCGTTTCTTCTGTTTACGGCTCATGGAATTTCAAAAATATAACAAACCACCTTAGCATGTATAGCTATAGGTGGTTTGTTAGAATGTTGATAAAGTTTAGTTTGATTTGTTAACTAAACCACTAAACCATAGTTTCTATATTCCAGACGAAGGCATGTATACCTTGAGTTTCTGCTATTTTATTGATTTGTTCGACTAAATTGAGCAGAGTTTTAACTTTTTCGTCTTCTAAAACGATAAGAATACCTGAATTTAGGGCCGGCCAAGTATGAGAACCCAAGTGAGGCTCACCTTCATTAGAACCCGAGCCAGCCATTTCGTTCCATTTACTAAAGCCTTTAATTTGAGCTAATTCTAAGGCATTCTCCACTTTATCGGTAATTGCCTGATTAAAAACGATAAATACTGCTTTCATTTTTTTTATTTTTTAATGAGAAAAGGTGTCAGTGCTCGAAAAATAAGCACCAACACCTGAAATTAGACTTTATTCGGAAGGGAGGAATAATTCCTGGGCGGCTTTATTGTTTTCTTCTCTTCTCTTTTTCGCATGAGCAAATAAACTGTAAATTACTGGCACGATGATCAGAGAGATAAGCATAGAGAAAAACAATCCTCCGATAATAGAAATTCCTAATGGACGCCAGATTTCAGAACCCTCACCTTGAGAAATAGCGAGAGGAAGCATACCCAGAAGGGTGGTAAATGAAGTCATTAGAATAGGTCTTAACCTTGATCTTCCACCAGCTATAATGGCGTCTTTTATGGAATATCCTCTGCTAACGAGCAAATTGATGAAATCGACCAATACGATGGAGTTTTTCACTGCAATTCCGACTAGCATTACTATCCCAATACCCGAAATGATATTGATACTGGTGTTTGTAATGGCCAATGCGATTAATACACCTGTAATAGCAAATGGTATTGAAAACATGATAATAAAAGGTTCGCGCATCGACTCAAACTGAGAGGCCATTACAATATATGTGAGCACCATGATAAGAATGAACAAAAGCCCCAAATCTCTAAAAGTATCGGCCATATCTTTGGCGGCACCACTTATTTCGACAAAAATCTCAGGAGGGATGTCGAGAGTCTTCAGTCGAGAATTGATCATATTGGTAGCTTTTCCAAGGTCAGTGCCACTGAGCGAGGCTTCGACTCTAACTACACGGGTTTTATTTTCATGTTCGATATTTGGTGTAGTATAAACCTCCCTAACTTCGGCTACGTCGTTTACTCTGACCAAATTGCCCTGGGGTCCTCTAAAAGTGATATTTCGTATATCATCGATCGAAACCAGGTTATCATCGTTATATTTAACAATAACATCGTATTCATTTCCTTCTTCTCTATATTTTGTAGCCGTAAATCCTAACACCCTATTTCTAATAGCGCTCGATAACATGGCTGTATTCATACCCAATTGGGCCAGTTTAGTTCGATCGGGTATTACCTGGATTTCGAGGCGGTCCTTATCGCGGGAAATGGTAACGTCTCTGAAACCGGGCTGTGTTTTCATATAGCTTGAGATTTGATCGGCTATATAGTTAGTTTTATTAATATCGTAGCCAAAAATATTTACCACTACATTATTACCTCCACCACCCATAGCTGTGGCTGCCATTTGATTTCTTGAACCACCAACACTAACATAAGAAGAAGCTATGATGGGATATTTGGTTAAATCGTTGCGCAAACTATCGACTATTTCAAAAACACTACGTGAACGTTCTTCTACACTACTTAATCTAATGGTCATGGTAATAATGTAAGAACCAGCCTTCTGAATGGCACTGGCCATAGAACCTTCTTCATCTATGCCGATACTGGTTGAAATTAATTCGATTTCGGGGTATTTTTGTCTTATAACATTCTCAAAATCCCGAGCTAGCTTCTTAGATTCATCAATTCTAACTCCCTGAGGAATTTCAATATTGATACCTATTCTGCCATTATCTTGTTCAGGTATAAATTCGGTTCCAATAAAATTGAGTAAGAATAAGCTTCCAACAAAGAGAACAAATCCAGCAGAAAGGATAAGTTTTTTATGTCGAAGGGCATAACTTAGAGATTTTGCATACCAATCGTCGAACCTCCCCCAAAATCGTGTTACAGCATTTAAAAATTTATTAGGATGGTAGTTATAATAGAGGTTGCTTCTCAAAATACGAGAAGAAAGCATGGGAGTTAGCGATAATGCGGCTAATACTGAAATTGTGATAGTTATGCTGACTATCCAACCCAATTGTCTGAATACGACTCCAGTAAGGCCTGTCATTAAAGTCAATGGGAAAAATACTGCTACAATAACTAAGGTACTTGCTACAACGGCTAAACCTACTTCTCTTGTTGCAAATACTGCCGCTTCCATAGGATTACTACCTCGCTCTATATGTTTAGTAATGTTTTCCAACACTACAATAGCATCATCCACAACCATACCTATGGCAATGGCAAGTGCAGAAAGTGAAATGATATTCAGTGTTCCACCGATGGCGTAAAGGAAGATAAATGCTGCGATAAGTGAAACTGGAATAGTGAGTAGGATGATGAAGGTTGAACGCCATCTGCCCAAGAAAATAAATACAACTAAAGTAACAAAAATAAAGGCATATAAAAGAGTTTCGGAAAGATTGTTGATAGAACTCTGAATGAATTCGGATGTATCGATGATATTTACTATTTTTACATCACTAGGGAGTTCCTTGCTGAGTTCATCCATTCTTTCACGCACCAAATTAGCAATTTGAACGGTATTTGCTCCACTTTGCTTCTGTACCATCAATCTTACTCCAACTTCCCCATCGATGCGTTCATCTACATAAATATGTTTAAGTGTATCCTTAACTTGGGCAACATCTCTTAAATACACTAAACCCGCACTCGATTTCGAAACCACAATATCTTTCACAACATCGCTGTTTTTGAATTCACCATTGGTTCTAATTGGGAACTCCATTTGTCCGACTTCCATTCTTCCGGCTGGTAATGCAAGATTCTCTGCACCAATCGCATTACCTACCTGCTCGAGGGTAAGACCATAAGAATCTAATTTGCGAGGATCAACCCTCACATCTACAATACGTATGGGTTTTCCCATTACGGTTACTGCACCTACCCCGTCTATACGACTTAATCTTTCAGTAATTCGTTCATCAATGATTTTTTCTAGCGCAGGATAACTTTCTTTTGCTGTAACCCCGTAAATTACTACAGGTATCATCGAAGAATTGAATTTGAACAAGGTAGGCTTTTCAGCGTCTTCGGGTAAAGTGTTCTCTACCAAACTAAGTAAATCTCTTACATCATTACTCGACTGATCCATGTTAGTACCATATTCAAATTCAATTAGTATGAACGAAATATTATCCTTACTGGTAGAAGTTACCTTTTTCAAGTTTTGAAGTGAATTTAATTGATTTTCAAGTGGTTTTGTCACATTCACCTCTATATCTTCTGCACTGGCTCCTGGGTAAAAAGTAATTACACTCATCGCCGGAATATCCATGTCAGGCATTAAATCAATGGGTAAATTCACAAGTGAGAATACTCCCAATACGATAACAGCCACAAAAATCATGATGGTGGTTACCGGCTTTCTTACAGATTCACTATATATACTCATATTTTTTTCCTATTTAAAAAGTTTAGCTTATCTGGTCAATGCTTACTTCGACACACGATTGACACTCTGTCCATCTTTTACAGCCATTTGACCTTCGATAATTAATTCATCTCCTGGATTCAATCCACTTACAATTTCAACTTTATCATCAAAAACATCACCCACTTCTATCGACTTACGTATTGCTTTACCATCTTCATAAATAAACACAAAGCGTTCGTTGGTTCCCGATTGTTTTTGAATGATAAATGATGGTATAACCAAAGCTTCGTCTTTTCCAATATCTATGGAGGCAGTGGCAAATAAACCAGGTCTGAGAATGTGGCCTTGATTATTGATGATTACCTCAACCGTAAATGTCTTACTCATATTATCAACTGTAGGATATATTTTGTCGATGCTTCCAGTAAAAACTTTACCAGGATAAATCTCGGAAGTTATATCTACTTTCATACCTCTTTTAATGTTGGGAAGATACTTCGAGGACACGCCTACCAGCATTTTCAATCGATTTAACTGCATGATGGATACAATGGCAGGTTTACCGATGCCAGGAGCCGGACTCATGGTGAACATCTCTCCGTCGTTAAGGTACTTACCTGTAACTTCTCCGTCAATGGGAGATTTCAAAGTGGTGTTATCTTCTAAAAATTCGAGATTGGTCTTGGCTACGTCATATTGCATCTTCACCTGATCGTATTGTTGAGGAGCAATAGCGCCAACTTTCAGAAGCGAGTCCATGCGCATTAAATCTAAATGTATTTTTTGGTATTGAATATAGGCTTGTTGATAATTTGTTCTGTCGAGCTGGGCTACTACCTGCCCAGTTTTTACCTGATCGCCAATATCTACAAGAATTTTTTCTACTCTCCCAGCAGTCGCTGGAGCAAGATGATTCTCCTTATAGGCAAGTATAGTAACAGGATACCTGATAACCCTCTCGATGCTGGTGAGCTCAATGGGTGATGTCACCACATTAGGAGTTTGTTGAACTGTGGTTTCGGAGCTTTTACTATTGCTGCATGAAATCAAAAAGGCCATGTTCAGGAGCAGCATTATTGCTAAGAAATTTTTATTTTTCATAGTTATTTGTATGTTTTATTTTAAAATGATTCTTGTTGAATTACATTGTTTTGCCAATAATCTTTTGATATTCATTGCGGGCATTTAGATATTCCGAACGAGCTTGAATGAGGTTGAGTCTAGCTTGCATCATAGCATTTTCGGCATCATTTAGCTCAACCAGGGTGGCTTGCCCAGTATTATATCGTGTTTGTGCAATCTTATATCCTTTTTGTGAAAGTTCTACATTACCTGAGGCGGCATCTACTTTCTTTATAGCTGTGTAAATGGCATTCTTCGCATTTTGTATTTGGGCCTCAAGATTATTGCGTGTATAAGCTTCTTGAAGATCGAGCTGACGCAAACCTATTTCGGCTTGGCTCAGTTGACGGCGCATCGAAAATCCTTTGAAAATCGGA
>MWCE01000096.1 GCA_002069895.1 Bacteroidetes bacterium ADurb.Bin234
CCGCCATATAAAAATACGGCGGGATTATTATAAAATTGATTTAATTATCTTACTTTTTTACAATTTCCAATAATTCAACATCGAATATTAATGTTGAATATGGTTTAATGCTGCCTGATTCACGATCATTGTATCCTAATTGATAAGGAACATAAAATGTAAATTTAGAGCCGACAGGCATTAATTGCAAACCTTCTGTCCAACCTTGAATAACTTGATTTAAACCAAATTCTGCAGGAGTACCACGTTCAACTGAGCTATCAAATACAGTACCATCTATTAATGTACCATGATAATTAACTTTAACGCGATCCGTTGCAAGAGGTTTAGCACCATTACCCATTTTTACGACCTTATATTGCAAACCACTAGCTGTTTCAACTACACCCTCTTGTGATTTATTATCCTTCAAGAAAGCGATACCTGCTTGTTTGTTTGATCCATATAATTTTTCCATTTCAGCAACGTTACGTTTGTCTCTTTCTGCTTTAATAAATGAAGAAGCGTCTTCTACATTCATCATAAGTGAATCTTTCTTTAAAGAAGCAAAAAATGCTTCATAAAAAATATTCTCATCTATTTTAGTCAATGTATCTGAAGAAAAAATAGATTCATTCATATAAGGAATCTGACTTTGTATTTGAGAACCAATTTGCAAACCTGCTAGATATGCTTTTTCTTTCTCGGATTTAGCACCTGATGCCTCTTTAATACCACGTATAACCTCATCCATGTATGTGGTATCAATCTCCATTTTCTCTGACAAATAAGGAGTCAGACCATATGAATTAACAATACCTGCTGCATAAGAAATTGAATCCAAATTACTCTCTACTTTCACTGATTTGTTATTGCAAGATGTCATCAACAAACCTGCTGCGACAGCTAAAACTGTCAAAATTGTCGTTTTTTTCATGATTAAAATAAATTAAATTATAATTGTTATTTTACTATTTCTAATAATTCAACTTCAAATATTAAAGTCGAATATGGGGGGATAACTTGTCCTGCTCCTTGTTTTCCGTATGCTAGTTCATATGGAATATAAAAAACAAATTTTGAGCCGACAGGCATCAATTGTACTCCTTCTTGCCAACCTGATATTACTCTATTTAGCTGCATAACTAATGGTTCACCTCTATCAATAGAGCTATCAAATTTAGTTCCATTTAGTAATGAGCCTTCGTAATTAACTTTCACCTTATCTGTAGCCGTAGGTTTTTCTCCTGTTCCTAATTTTACAATCAAATATTGCAAACCGCTCTCAGTTTCTTTAACACCTTCGCGCTTTTTATTTTCCGCTAAAAAAGTTTCTTGTTCTTTAATTTTGAATTTCGTTGCAGCTTCTTCCATTTTACGCATATAGTTATTCAAAAATATTTCGGCAGAATCAACCGAAATTTTTGTAGGAGCTGAAAATAATGCAGCATTAAAACCCTGAGCAAATATATCAAGTCGATAACCATCTTTAGTTAAATTTGTAGCTATCTGACTTCCCATATTTACACCAAGTGCATAGCTTGCTGAATCAGCCTCAGTTGCCAATTCAAAAGAAATAGGTTTTTGAACAGTTTTCTTTTTCGCCTGAATTACGTTAAAACAAAATGCAAAAGCGCATAAAATGAAAACAAGCTTTTTCATCATTTCAATACTTTAATTAGTTCTACATCAAAAATTAACGTTGCATGAGGAGGAATATCTTGACCTGCACCGGATGCACCATATGCTAATTCTGAAGGTATAAATAAACGCCATTTTGAACCTTCCGACATCAATTGTAAAGCTTCAATCCAACCTTTAATAACTTGATTTACACCGAATACAGCAGGTTCTCCACGTTTAACAGAGCTGTCAAATACTTTTCCGTCTAACAACATTCCTTCATAATGACATTGTACACGATCGGTTGCTGCCGGTTTAATCCCTTCACCTTGTTTCAAAACTTGGTATTGCAAACCGCTAGCTAACTCAATAACTCCTTCTTTTGACTTATTTTGAGCCAAAAAAGCAGCTCCTATTTCTTTATTCTTGCCGTTGATTTTTTCGGCCAACTCACTAAAAAACTTATTTAACACGTCATTTGCTTCTTCGTAAGACATTTGTGGATTTTCTCCTGTCATTACATCTTTTATTCCTTGACCGAAATTAGCCAAATCTAAATTTTTAATTCCACTGCTTAAAATATTGTTGCCAACATTTAAGCCTAAGGCATAACTTACTTTATCCATAATAAATAATTGAGGTACAAAGATACAATATACTATTAGACAATAAAACAGAATTACTGCAAAATAAATATAATTATAGCATATCATATTAGTGGTTACCACTATATGTGAAAAAAAAAATCATTTTGTTTATATATAATCGTCAATTATTTACGTTATATAAAACATGTTGTTAATAAAAATAATAAGAAATCGGACATTTGTTCGAAAAAAGGTATTAGTTTTGTGCCTTGAAAATTCAAATAAGAAGTGCGAAACGCAAAAAGCATAAAAGAATTGAATTTGATGATAAAGAAAAGGTATTAAAAATCGTAAATAACTTGTCGCAGTAAAGTTATTATGGTTTTTAATACAAGATTCTATAGCAATACAAAAAAAAGGAGACCGAAGTCTCCCTAAGATCAACTAATTTTGTGTTGTTATGTACTACAATCAATTGAACTCGGAGCAAAGGTATGCAATAAGTATACTACTCCAAAACGGAAAGAGCAAAAAAGAGATAGCCAATGCGATAAATGTGCATATTAGTACAATATATCGCGAGTTGAAACGCAACAGTGGCAAGTATCAATATCATCATCGTCAGGCACAAAAAAAGTGTGATGAGAGAAAAAACAGAATGTGTAGAGATCGTAAATTTGACCTTCAAATGAGAAAACGAATATTTAGTTTCCTTTTAAATGAAGAATGGTCTCCTGAGCAGATTTCCGGCTATTTAAGACGTAAAGGAGAACCATATGTTTCAGCAGAAACGATATATCAATATATTCGTTTTGACAGGAAATGTGGTGGCAGTCTTTGGAAATCATGTAGACATAAATTAAAACACAGACATAAGATATTAACAGGTAATGGAGTGCGCATAAAGGATAGAGTTAGTATAGAAGACCGTCCGAATCAGGCTAATGGAGCTCGATTGGGTGATTGGGAAATGGACTGTATTTCAGGGAAAGAAAACAAAACACATATTGTAACACTGGTCGAACGCTCAACAACTTTCATGTTAATGAGAAAACTTAAATATGGTAAGAATGCTAATCAATTGGCTAAGACGGTGGCTTCCATGCTATTACCATACAAAAAATTCGTTCTGACAATCACTACTGATAACGGGCTTGAGTTCACTGAACATAAATATATAGCCAAAATGCTTGATACTAAGATATTTTTCGCTCATCCTTACTGCTCTTGGGAAAAAGGAACCATTGAAAATACAAACAAATTAATAAGACAATATATTCCTAAAAAATTAGATTTTAACGAAATTACAGATACCGAAATAACGCAAGTGCAATACAAAATCAATAGGAGACCAAGAAAGAAATTAAATTTTATTGATCCTAAATCAGCTTTCTTTAAAAATATTCGTAATTTTGCACTTGCTACTTGAATCTATACATGTTGTTAATAAAAATAATAAGAAATCGGACATTTGTTCGAAAAAAGGTATTAGTTTTGTGCCTCGTTAAAAAAAGGTATAACACAAATATAACATATTGAAAATCAGACATAAACGTTGAAGTTTTATAGAATATGTATATGAATATCAAAAGCAAATATGAATCAGGAATTATATTAATAAAAGAATTAAAATTTTACTAAACCGATTGCTATTACTTGTACTATCTAATAAAAACTCACACAACAAACTCATAAAAAATGGAACATAAAACAAAAAAACCAAGTGTGTTTTATCTTATATTCAAATCTTATATGAGATTCTTTCATGATAAAATATACTATACAAAAACGTATAAAATAAATCCGGAAGTGATTCCGGCTGATGGAACCCCGACTTTAATTGTTTCAAATCATCAAAATTGCTTAAACGACCCACTTGGGGTATTGTTTACATTTCGCGACAGAAAACCGCACTTTATAACACGCGCAGATGTCTTTGCTTTACATCCTATAGCTAACAAATTTTTACGTTCAATAGGATTATTACCTGCATTTCGTTTGGAACATGAGGGTGAATCTGCCTTAGGTAAAAACGAAGAAACATTTAAGATGACTGAGCAAGAATTGGTAAACGGCTGCACAATAATGATGTATCCGGAATCAGGTCATCAAGACAAACGCTGGCTGGGAAATTTTTCACTAGGCTACGTTAAATTAGCATTTGAAGCTGCCGAATTAAGCGATTTTAAAACAGATATCGTATTATTGCCTTCATGCAACCATTATTCAGACTATTTTGGCATACAAAACGAGTTTATGGTAAAGTTCGGAAAGCCTATTCATTTGAAAGATTTCTACGAATTATACAAAACTAAACCTCGTACAGCTCAACGTCAAGCAAACGCTTTAGCACGCGAACAAATTGAAAATTTGATGTTGAATATTACTGACTTGGATAATTACGAAGCTATAGACTTTTTGCGCGATTCGTATCGTCAAGAATATGCTAAAAATCATAATTTAAGTACTGCGGATTTGCCATCAAAATTATTGGTTGACAAAGACTTTTACAGTCATTTGGAGGATGCCAAAAAATCTAATAGTGCTACTATTAGTGAAATATATAATGAAGCCATACAATTAAGAGATGGTTTAAAAGAAGCACGCATTGACGAGCAATGTTTACAAAACAAACCATCATTATTACTTAATATACTAGGATTATTATTATCAGTTATATTATTTCCTGTATGGATTATATCTTTATGGCCTGCAGGAATACAATATTTATTACCTAAATTATTTGGCAAAAGCTTAGATAATATGTTTCAAGGTACATTTTTGTATGCGCTTAACATATTGTTTTTCATCCCTATATTTTATCTTCTAAGCCTTATTTTGATTGGCATTTACATAAATTGGTGGATTGCATTAATATATGTATTACTTTTGCCGCTCATTAGTTTATTCGCATGGTACTATAGAAAATACAGTCTCCGTTTTATAACAAATATCCGCTACGGACTTTATAAGAATTCGGACAAAATAAAGAATCTCAGCATATTACGTAAGACTATACATGAACAATTAAACAATATATTAAAATGAAAAGAGTCGTTATAACTGGTATGGGCATCTACTCTTGTTTAGGTAATGGTTTGGATGCGGTAAAAGAATCTCTATATAATGGCAAATCAGGTATTGTATTTGATCCTGAGCGCAAAGAAATGGGATTTCGCTCTGCACTTACTGCAAAATTAGATGTACCTGATTTAAAGAAAGAATTGAGCCGCAATCAACGTGTATACATGCCGGAACAAGCCAAATACGCATACGTAGCTACAGCAGAAGCATTACGCAACTCTAATTTGGATATAGATTTTTTAGAAACACAGGAAGTTGGTTTGTTATATGGTAACGATAGTAGTGCAGAAGCTGTCATGAATAGTATTGACACAATGCGCGAGAAAAAAGATACTACATTAATCGGTTCGGGTGGTATTTTCCAATCTATGAACTCAACCGTAACAATGAATCTTGCATGTATATTCAAATTAAAAGGAATGAACTTGACCGTTTCCGGCGCTTGCGCCAGTGGTTCTCACGCTATAGGCTTAGGTACATTATTGATACGCAACGGTTTACAAGATATAGTAGTATGTGGTGGTGCACAAGAAGTTAATCCTTATGCAGTTGGAAGTTTTGATGGTATCAGCGCTTTTTCTACACGCGAAAGTGATCCTACTAAAGCATCCCGCCCATTTGACCGCGATCGTGATGGCTTAGTACCAGGAGGTGGTGCTGCAACTGTTATC
>MWCE01000097.1 GCA_002069895.1 Bacteroidetes bacterium ADurb.Bin234
TAGCTGAGAAAACATTACCTTGTATGATTCAATGTGGAGATGAGCAAGCTGATTCCTTGCCTGTGTTGGATGATGACATTATCAGTCAATTTCTTCCTTTTTTAAAGAAATTCGAGGGACAAAAACCCGTTTTAAAAACCCCGCTACCATCGGAATGGAAAGTTGAATATAAAATTGAAAACCTATCGCCCGATTTTGACATATGGATAGTTTCCAATTTGCATGAAGTAACACATAAAGTCTTAATTACCATAAAAGAATTAGAAACAGGTTATGAAGTGATTTCCGGTGTTTGGATAGCTTACAGTGTTGCCAATGAAGGAGAAAATTATATTGAGAGTGAAGAATGGATTGGCAATATTGATGAAGAGTATACGATAAGCATTAAAAAACAGTACGAAAAAATACATTCTACCCTAAACGACAGCATTCCTCCTGCCAATTTCTTGCAGGAAAAAGAAGATGTGTATCAAATATCCTTAAATGGTACGATTGTATATCAACAACCTGAAATATATGAAACGGATTATATGGCAGTAGTTCAATTTGCCGACACAACGGAAAAAGGGATAGCATTGGATGAAGATTGGATATGGAACAGCATTCACATGCAAGAAGTATTGGAAGAAAATAATATTTTATTTATTGAAGCCACTCACGACTTTGATAAAATTTCCATATTGAATTATCGAGGTGAAGAAGTGGATAAAATCAATTTATCAGGATTTTTGGCAACTTACAGCAAAGGATATTTTTTCCTTAAAAAGGGGCAAACACCGGTTTATCACCGTTATTGCGAAGCAAAAATATGTTTGGAAAAGGCATTGCCGTATTTTGGAATTATTGCCGACAGTACCGAAAACATATCGAAAAACGAATGAATATTACAAATGGTTATTTTGAGGGAAAACAATCGTAGGACTAAAATCTTTTGCTTCTTCGGGAGTCATCATGGCATAGGAAACAATGATAATGGTATCGCCAACAACTGCTTTTCTTGCGGCAGCACCGTTTAAACAAATAATTCCGCTGTTAGGTTCACCTTCGATTACGTAAGTTTCAATACGTTCTCCATTATTGATATTCAACACTTGCACCATTTCGAATTCCACCAAATTAGCGGCTTCCATCAATGTTTTATCAATAGTTATGCTACCCTTATAATGAATATTGGCTTGCGTAATGACTGCAGCATGAATTTTTGATTTTAACAGACTTATCAGCATTTTATCTTTAATTATTAAACTCTATATTATCAATTAATCTGACATTATCCAACCAAGCAGCTAAACAAATAACACCTTTTCTGCTCGGATCGATACGTTCTAATATATGTAAATTTTCGGCATCAACCACTTCGACATATTCCAATTCAAAGTGAGGATTGCTTTTAAAACGGTTTATTACCCATTGTTTTATTTCTTGAGGTTGCTTATTGTTTATAAAAGCTTCGGCTTGTGAAAGCGTTTGATAAATAAAAGGAGCTTCTTTTCTTTTTTCAATCGAGAGCAAACTGTTTCGGGAACTGAAAGCCAATCCGTCGGATTCTCTCACCGTATCCACAAGCTCAATGTGAATAGGATAGTTTTTTAATCCAACTAATTTTTTAATAATGGCTGCTTGTTGATAATCTTTTTTACCGAAATAAGCCCGATCGGGTTTAACCATATCAAAAAAACGACGGACAACCATAGCCACGCCGTTGAAATGACCTGGACGAAAAGCACCTTCCATCACTTTATCCAAATCACCGAAATCATAAGTATCAGTCGGAGGAAAAGGATACATTTCTTCTACCGAAGGTAAGAAGATGATATCACAAAGTGAATCGATAAAGGCAATATCCTTTTCAATTTTACGGGGATATTTTTTTAAATCATCGGAATTGTTAAATTGAGTAGGATTAACAAAAATGCTGCATACCACACAATCGCACGCTTCGCGTGCTTTTTGCAACAAAGCATAATGACCTTTGTGCAATGCACCCATTGTAGGCACAAAACCTATTGTTTTCCCTTGTTTTCTTTCAAGTGTTATAGCTTTTTCAAGTTCTATAGATGTATTTATCGTTTTCATTATTTTATCATATGATTATTTCTTCCTTTTTATCCGCCTAATGTCGTCAAGAAAATGCCGGACAAAATTCAATTCAGTGAAAAGGAAGAAAATAATAGCAGCAAAAAAACTAATAAAGCCAAAAACAAATGCCGTACGAAGTGTACGTGGATATACTTTGGTAGGATTATAAAATGGCTCAATAACAACAGTTATAAAGTTCATCTCTTCGATTAACTTCACAAAAATAGCATCGTATCTTGCCTGCAAATCATTCCTTTGCGACACCAATGAGAAAAACAATTGTTGCACTTCATAAGCCATAGGGCCCTTTTGTTCAATATTGGCTTTTAATTTTTTAAGTGCTTCTTTATCTATCGTTCTCGAACCTTCACTGGTTCCTAAATATCCCTTGGTTACTTCGGCTCCTTGCATGGTTTGCAAGATTAATTCATAATCCACACCGTAAGCAACCAATACTTTCATAATCGAATCCAAGGCTCGATCTTTTATTGCCAAGGATTTAGTTACAGCATCCAAACTTAAAGCATAGGGTTTTTTAAACTCGTTTTTGATTATATTATTTAATAAAACAGGAAAATCTTTCGCTATAGCATATGCCAATTTAGGGTCAATATCATACACGTCAACAATAATATTACCGTAAAATTTATCCAATCTAACATTTATGTTGCTTTTATATAATTCACTAAGCGCTAATCCATTTTCGGATTTGATGTTGTATCGTTTTTTATATTCATATTTTTTTGTAATAGAATCAACCATGTTATTGGATTGACACCACAACATAACTTGCCGCGTGGATGTTTCATCGGATTTTGGTTGTACATTATTGGGATAAAAGGAAATACTTGATTTATATTTGGGGGTAATAAAAAGAGGGGACATAAAAAAAACAACAAGTAGAACAGTAAGCGTTACAATTCCTATAATACAAAACTTTCGTTTCCATAAAATCAAAAACCATTTATGCAAATCGATCATATATATATCTTTGTCTTTTTTTGAGAAATTATCTTCCATTTAACTTAATTTAAGTATGTTATTCAATCAGATTTCTTTTAACTTAAGTTTTTTCTACAATCCTTATTATGCTTAAAAAAGGTTTGCAAAAATACGTATTTATT
>MWCE01000098.1 GCA_002069895.1 Bacteroidetes bacterium ADurb.Bin234
TATATGTAGATTGGTAAATAAATATTAGAACTCCGCGTTCTCTGCGTAAAACCTCTGCGCTCTCTGCGGTTAAAAAAAGGTAAAAGGTAAAAGGTAAAAGGTAAAAGGTAAAAGGTAAAAGGGAAAAGGGAAAAGGGAAAAGGGAAAAGGGAAAAGGGAAAAAACAATTAAAAATTACGAATTAAAAATTACGAATTGTTTTTTAGTACCGAAAAAATCAGGAAGTTTGAGTCAACGCATTGAAAAACTGAAAACTGAGAACTGAAAACTGAGAACTGAAAACTGAGAACTGAAAACTGAGAACTGAAAACTGAAAACTGAGAACTGAAAACTGAGAACCGACCTGCGACTCTCCCACACAATAAGCCTTGTTTTCCACCGTTATCATTCAACGATATTTGAAGATAATTTAATTAAAAATAAATGAAACCTTTAAAAGTCCTTACTGTTGTCGGCACCCGTCCGGAGATCATACGTTTAGCCTGTGTTTTGCAAAAATTAGATGCCTCGCCTTGCATCCATCATGTGTTGGTGCATACGGGACAGAATTATGATTATGAGCTAAATGAGATATTCTTTAAAGATTTAGGATTACGTCAGCCCGACTACTATCTGCATGCCGCCGGTACCAACGCCACTACTACTGCCGGTGCTATCTTAACGGCTATTGATCCGGTGTTGGAAGAAGTGAAACCCGATGCCTTTTTGGTTTTAGGCGACACCAACTCCTGCCTCTGTGCCATCGCTGCCAAAAAACGACACATCCCCATCTTCCATATGGAGGCCGGCAACCGCTGTTTCGACCAAAGGGTACCCGAAGAATCAAACCGCAAAATCGTTGACCATATCAGCGACATCAACTTGACCTATAGTGATATTGCCCGCGAATACTTGTTGAGGGAAGGATTGGCTCCCGATAGTATCATCAAAACCGGTAGTCCGATGTTTGAAGTCTTGCATCACTACTTGCCTAAGATTCAAGCATCGAATGTGTTGTCGGAGTTGGGATTGGAAAAACAGCGCTATTTTCTCATCTCCACACACAGGGAAGAGAACATCAACAGCGAAGCCCTCTTTAGCCAATGGACGGGTATTTTAAACCGTTTGGCAGAGACCTATGGTTTTCCTGTCGTTGTGAGTTGTCATCCACGCACACGTAAGATGATAACGGCTAAAAACATTACTTTTCATCCGTTGATACAGTTGATGAAACCCTTGGGATTTATCGATTACAATCATTTGCAAATGCATGCCCATGCCGTTTTATCCGATAGCGGAACCATCAGCGAGGAGTCATCGATATTGAATTTCCGTGCTTTAAACATACGCCAGGCCCACGAACGACCCGAAGCCATGGAAGAAGCCGCCGTGATGATGACAGGCATGCATCTCGAAAGGATAGAACAAGCTCTCCTTGAATTGGAAAATCAAAACATCAACGAACGAAACTTCCGCCTCGTAGCCGACTACAGCATGCCCAACGTCAGCGATAAAGTCATCCGCATCATCCTTTCTTATACCGACTATGTGAGGAGAGTGGTGTGGGGAGTTGAAGAGAACAATTAAAAATTAAAAATTAAGAATTAAAAATCCGCATTAATCCGCAGCATCCGCGTCATCTGTGTGCCATTTTCTCGGCACCCGGTACGAAAAACACCATCAAATATGCAAGAATAAGAAAAAACAAACGTTAAATTATAAAATGTTTTAGTAATGAACAAAAAAGAAACTATCCAAGTAAAAGGCACTGAAATTTCTGTTATTACATGGGAGGAAAAAGCTTATATCTGTATTACTGATATTGCAAAATATAAATCAGATGATCCGACGTCTGTAATAAGTAATTGGATGCGAAACCGTAATACTGTAGAATTTTTGGGTGTATGGGAAAGTTTGTATAATCCAAATTTTAACCCCATCGAATTCGAGGGGTTTAGAAAAGAAGCGGGATTAAATGCTTTTACTTTGTCTCCTCAAAAATGGATATGTAGAACCAACGCAATTGGATTGGTTTCTAAATCCGGTAGATATGGAGGAACATATGCGCATAAAGATATTGCTTTTAAATTTGCTGCTTGGATTTCAGTAGAATTTGAATTATATATTGTAAAAGAATTTCAACGACTGAAAGAAAATGAAAATAAAAATACGCAACAATCGCTTGAATGGAACTTGCAGCGTACCCTCTCGAAAATCAATTACCACATTCAAACCGATGCTATTAAAGAAGAAATTATACCGAAAGTTCTTACTAAAAAACAAGCAAATTACGTATATGCTGATGAAGCCGATGTATTAAATATGGCTTTGTTTGGATTAACGGCAAAAGAATGGAGAGAAAAGAATCCCGGACAAAAGGGTAATATTCGTGATTATGCTACTTTGGAACAATTGGTTGTATTGTCGAATATGGAAAGTATTAATGCGCTGCTTATAAGGCAAGGATTACCACAGAATGAACGTATCATTCAATTAAACAATGTAGCAATAACACAAATGTGCTCTTTACTTCAACATAAAAATATAACAAAACGACTTACGTAAGTGTTGCGAGTGCCCAGAAAAAAGTGAAAAGTTAAAAGTTAAAAGGGAAAAGGGAAAAGGGGAAAGGTGAAAGGGAAAAGGGAAAAGGGGAAAGGTGAAAGGGGAAAGGGGAAAGTTAAAAGTGAAAAGTGAACACCTTGATTCCTAACTATTCACTATTATCTATTCACTCTTCACTCTTCCGACCTCCGACTTCCGACCTTTTAATAACTGAGTACCGTCTTCCGTCTTCCGACCTCTGACTTCCGACCTTTTAATAACTGAAAACTGACAACTGACAACTGACAACTTTTTCCAACTAAAACTTCTCCATCGTAAATAATAATAATAGCCATTAATCCGTTTGTTACAACAAGGATTCCTTTTGAATCATGACTAATACAAAAATATCCATACGTTTTTTTGACAATCGTGAAGTGCGAGCTGTTTGGGACGAGCAAAATGCCAAATGGTGGTTTAGTGTGTTGGATATCGTTGCTTTACTCATCGATCAAGACGATTATAACAAAACACGCAACTATTGGAAATATCTTAAAGCGAAGTTGAAAAAAGAAAATAGTCAAGTGGTTAGTGTTACTACCCAGTTGAAAATTCTTGCTCCGGACGGGAAAAAGCATTTGAGTGATATGTTGGATTATAACGGTATTATTGCCTTGGGAAAAGTGTTCCCGAGTAAAAAAGCAAACCGATTTTTAGAATGGTTTACCTACAGTGATGAAAGCATAGACGGAAAAAGCAAAACAAAAGCCTATGCATTGTTTGAAAGTTCTTTAATAAACAACATAGAAGTTGGGACAACCAAAGGTTTGCAGCAAATACACGCTTATTTATTTGGCGGATTGTATGATTTTGCGGGACAAATCCGACAAAAAAACATATCAAAAGATGGTTTTCAATTTGCCCCGTTTCGCTTCTTAGGCAACACATTAAAACAAATAGAAGAAATGCCGGAAACCACATTGGATGAAATCGTAAATAAATACATTGAAATGAACATAGCCCACCCTTTTATGGAAGGCAATGGTCGAAGCACAAGATTATGGTTGGATTTGATATTAAAAAAACATATTAAAAAATGCGTTGATTGGAGTAAAATAAGTAAGCAAGATTATATGAATGCCATGAGGTTAAGTCCAACAAATAGTAATGTATTAAAATCACTTTTGGAACAATCGCTCACCCACAAAATAAACGACCGCGAAATATTTATGAAAGGAATTGATTATTCCTATTATTACGAAGAAACTGACAAGTGAAAAAAGCTATCAGCTGTCAGCTGTCAGTTTTCAGTCTTTTTTTTCGTTCCGAAAAAATTAGGAAGCTTGAGTCAACGCATTGAAAAACTGAAAACTTTTTAACCGCAGAGAGCGCAAAGAATACCGCAGAGAGCGCAAAGAATATA
>MWCE01000099.1 GCA_002069895.1 Bacteroidetes bacterium ADurb.Bin234
ATTAAACCTATCGGTTTCAAAACATAGGGTTTCGATAAGTAAAATATCGTCTATGTCGGTTTTTTCGGCTTTGCGAATGTTAACTTGTGCGTTCATAATATATTAATATTTATATTCTAAAGCGCGTGAGAAATAATTCAAAATCCTGTAATATAATTCATCCCCAAGAATGGCATCTTCCACTTCATGGTCAATGCTCGGGTTATCGTTTACTTCAATAACAATGGCTTTGTCGTTGATTAACTTGATATCTACACCATACAATCCGTTTCCGATACATGATGTTACTTTTAGTGCGGTTTTCAACACATTTTTCGGTACTTGATAAATCGGGATGGTTTCATAAGCTCCACACTTAGCTTTTCCGTTGCCCTTATGATTATAGATTTGCCAATGACCTTTGGCCATATAATATTTACAGGCAAACAGGGGTTCATTGTCCAACACACCGATTCGCCAATCAAAGGGGGTAGGAATAAATTCTTGTGCCAACAAAATAGCCGATTTCTGGAATAAAGTGTTTAAAGATTCCTTTAATTCGGATTCATTACTTATTTTATTGATGTCATGAGAAAAAGAGCCGTCGGGAATTTTTAAAATAAACGGTGTTCCCAGTTCGGCAGCGATTGTTGAAAAATTGTTTTTGTTTGTTTTAAACAACAAACGTGATTGCGGTTGGGGAATTTTTTCTTTTGTTAACAATTCATTAAGATAAACCTTATTTGTGCATCGGATGATAGATAAGGGATCATCAATAACGACCATATTTGCTTGCTTTGCCCTTTGTGCCAAATGATAAGTAATATGGTTTAAAGCAGTGGTTGAACGAATAAACAAGGCATCAAACTCCATTAAACGGGTAACATCATCCTCGGTGATGAGTTCGGCATGTATATTCATTTTTTTGGCTACTTCCAAGAATTTAGCCAAGGCTTTTTTATCACTGGGCGGTAATAATTCTTCCGGATTATAAAAAATCGCCAAATTATAGCGACATGACTTATGCATTCGGGGTGTACGCCATATTTTCGTATTAAAACTATCCAATGATTCGGCAAAATAATCTTGTTCTTCATCGCTTAATTGGTGAAGGGGCAAAGCCTGAACACTTTCAATCTGATTACGCGACTTATTATAAAATCCTACCCGCAATATCGGACTGGGGTAGTTATCGAAAATGTAGCGCGCTATTTTCTCCATGCCTTTTTCCCTACACATTCCGAAATAAATGTTTATATAAAAAATATCATCGCTGATATTATTCTTTTGCATCCATTGATAACATGTTTTCTGTAAAACATTATCCATACGGATGCCTGTCCCCGCCTCCAATTGATTAATGGTTTCCACACTCGGGATGATTTTATCACCCCTTGCCTGTGCTAATAAGGAACAATAATAGCCCTCGGAATTATAGCTTAAGTCTGAACTTAAATTAATGACAACATTCGAAAAATCGTTTTTAATGTTGTGTTGAAGATAGTCGGAAACGGTTAACAAACTCTTTGTTTTATAAAACGGATTCCATTCCGATAACTTATCCAACAGTATAATGACGTTTTGCATATCAAAATTTATTGCGGCAAAAATAATCAATTTTATATATGAATTAAAAGTAAAATCATTTTTTTGTAAATTTTAATCATTTTAATGTCATATATTGATTCTGTGAATGATAATAATCAAAAAAAAATCCTCCTTATGATGCAAAGGAGGATATATGATTTATAAAAGCTTAGTTTATTCTGCTTGAATGCTTTGTTCTAACTTTTCCACTTCTTTCTTTTGTTTGTCGACAGAAGTTTTCATCATATTCACTTTTTCTTCCGCCTTTTTAACTTGTTCTTTTTTCTGAGCAGCTTCTTCTTTGGTAATTTCTTTGTTTTTTTCCATTTTGTCGATTTTCGTCTTGGCTTCTTTTATTTTTTCTTCGTTTGCTTTAATTTGATCTTCTTGCTGCTTGATGTTTTTTAAAGCTTCTTCTTTTTTTAATTGAGCAGCAGCTTTGGCATCGGCAGCTCTTTGTTGACCGAATTCTTTACCGGATAAATCACCTTTATTTTTCCCGTAAGCATTGCCCTTTGTTTGAGTTTCATCTGCTTTTTCAGCTTTGTTTTCGTTCTGTTTTTCTGCTTTTTGCGCTGTAGCTTGCGGTTTTCCCGATTGATGTGTTTGCTGTTGAACTTGTTTTTGTTCTTTCACTTCCTTTTTTTGTTCCATTTTCTCAACTTTAGCCTCCGGTTTTCTCTTTTGTTGTCCTTTCCCTTGACCTTGGGCTATACTCATTGAACAGATCATTAAAATGGCGACGACTAATGCAAATGATTTTTTCATCTCTTTTAAATATTATTTAGTAATTGATCAACTTCTTTTTGCAATGTATCGATTTCCTTTTCCGAGGATTGAATAACATTGTCTAAATTTTGATTGGATTCTTCGATGGCTTCAATTTGTGCATCGGTAGCTTCCGTGCTTTCATTGGCACCTCCGCATGCACAAAACATTAATCCTAATACAGGGATTACTAACAACTTTTTAATCATTTTTAATACGTTTTAAATTACAAGCTCCTCTTTTATTAATTTAATTTTATATCGTTTTTTCAAGATGATGACGGAGCATTACCTCTTCTTGATTTTTTGCAAAAGTAAATATATTTTATTTGCAAACTTAAAATATTTTCATTAAAAATGCATATTTATTATTTCGCAGAATATTAAGCTTTTGCTTATTAACAAATCCTTTTCCCCTTGTTATTTTTTTTTAATGGCAAATATTCCGCCGTATCAAAAAAACTAAATGATAACTTTTTTATCGGGATCACAGGAGAACAAGAATTTATTTTCATTATGCTCTAATAAAATTCCATGCATAAAACCCGGCCAAGGATAATTATGCTTGTTAATATCATAATATATACTGGATAAAAGGGCAATATTCCAATCATGGCTTATGTAGATATCTAAATAATTCTCATTATAATTATGTTTAAAAGCATTTAACATTTTTTGTCGGGCAGTGTAAGGATTCATGATATGCGTTTCCGAATACAAACCTTTAAACCAATTGCTAATAAATTGAAAATTTCCACATTCGTTCACATCTCCCAATATAGGTTCCGGATCGAACACATAAAAACCGGTTAAGAGATCGTGGCAAGACAGGGAATGCACTTGCCCTTCAAATGATTCCCGAATGCATTCGGCGGTTTCCT
The DNA here is from genome assembly GCA_002069895.1 of Bacteroidetes bacterium ADurb.Bin234. Lineage (GTDB taxonomy): Bacteria > Bacteroidota > Bacteroidia > Bacteroidales > WCHB1-69 > UBA5266. The sequence goes on from MWCE01000099.1 coordinate 3,215, forward strand.
TACATCTTTCCACATGACTGTGATATAATCGTATAGGTTTAGTCTTAGGCAACTTCATTCCAAAATTGCGTGCCAATTCCTTTCCTTCGGGTGTAAGCAACTGATAAAGCGATTGCCTCGCATCGGTAATAACTTCTCTTACCGAATGGCGGATAACAACGGCAAAACATTCTTTAGTATAACTAAGCCTTATGATATCTTCTCTTTTCATGAAATAATAATATGATTGAAATTTGAGTGCAAAAGTAGTTGTTTTTCTATTATCTCCAAATTAGTTGTTATAAATCTATAAAAGGAAAATATTCAGAAATTAATATACGAATAACCAACGCCTTGATCCTTAATATGTAGCTTTAAATACCCGGCTTGTGAAAAACCGTCTAACAGTGCATCCATTGTAATATAAGAAGTGTTGCCTAATACTTCCACACTTTTTTCATGATCATGACCTGTAATAAGCAAATTCACTTGATAGGTTAAAAACAAATCCATTAAAAGTTGTAATTCTTCAACAGGCGGATTGGTGCTTCCGGTGTGGCGAGTACGAAAAAAATTCACATGTGTAAACACAACACAATGACGGTATTTCTTTCGTTCGGAAGCTAACAATTTTGTTAACCATTTCATTTGCTTTTCTCCTAAAGTACCACTTCCTGTATCCAAACAAATAAATAAATCGGAAGCAAGGGGTGTTTTGACTGTAAAATAATAAACGGAAGCTCCGAAACGCGCATAAAACTCCTTCCATCCGTTGAAATACAAATCATGATTTCCAACCGTCAAAAACGATTCTATGTCATTTTTTTTGGGACGTATATCAGACAAAGTATTATAATCATCGGCACGACCTGTTGTGATATCACCGTTCATAACCACTGCCAATGATTTGTCCTGCAAGGCATGTTCAATAAATAAATCATAATTCTCTGTTGACCCTATATGACTATCGGCCATTACCATGATTTTATATTCATTATCAGCAGTAACAATCTTTTGATAACCCTGCCGTGCGTTCCACTCCATCGACTGATTAAAACGTTCGTTTACGTTTTCATAGGATACCAAAGCACTGCGTAAGTCAATCTTTTCACAGGAAGAAAAGACAACACAGGCAAACAGGCATATGGTTTTAATTATTAAATTTTGCATAAACAACCGCTTCTTATAAAAAAACCGAAAGGATTTACACTCAAATTAAATGCTCCCGCACTTTTATACCATCCTTCCAAAAACAAGCTAAAAGACGGATTAACATCACAACTTATTTGCATATTAAAAATCGGATTTGTTTCTTGATTGATTGTAAAATAATCTATGTTGGTTAGGGTAAAACCAATATTCCATCCTCTGTTTGGACGGTTAACATAATAACTGATTTGATATATCATATTAAAATGTTCAAATATATTTCGATTATCTGTAAATGCATTGTCTTCGATAGCTGCACGGGTAAGACCAAACATTCTGATATGCGTACCCAGTTTAAACCGCAATCTTTGCAAACTGTAACCGGCAAGCACACCCCAATCAAGTTCATATAAAAATTGGGAAAAGGGTACATATAAAAAGAATGCTTGCACATCAAAAACTTGTTTTCGAAAGGCAAAGCTTTTTGTATAATTAATAAAAACATCCGGAACAAAAGCATAGGTTTGTTTGCTGAAATTCCATTGGTTTCCCATGAATATCATATTATCGTCGTATTGAAAACTGACGATGGTTGCGGTTTTAAAAAAAGGCGATGTAACGGCATTATGGCTGCCAATATCTTCATAAAGTGTAATACCGAATTGAGCCCTAAGACTTGTTGACATACAAACACCTAATAAGATTAATAAAAAGATTATGATACGTGTTCGCAGAAACATTATAATATCAGGTATTGATTATTGTCGGAACAAAAATAAATAAAATGCCAATATAAACCACAAATGCTTGATAAAAATTGGCAGCTCAAGGCAACAATCCGCATTCCTCAAACATGATTTTATATGCTTTACTCTTCTCAATCAAAGGTTTG
>MWCE01000100.1 GCA_002069895.1 Bacteroidetes bacterium ADurb.Bin234
AACGGCAACCTCAAGGAAATGCCCGGTCAACCATTTGCGTTGGGGTAAGAGATCGGAAGCATTGATATTAAAAAGTACTATTTTCCTCAACTGCCAATCGGAATATAATCCATCCAATACAAATTTCACAGCGGCTTCTTCTTTGAAATTAACATGGGCTTGTGCAAGGGTTAAATCATGATTGTGAACGGGCGTGGTTGGATAAGGACTGTTATGATATTCCATTGCCGTTAGCACCAATGACATGAAATTCATGCTAATATGCACATGTGCGTTATAACGGACAGGATAATTAATAAAATGTCCCCTATAAAAACCTTCGTCGTAATGGGCATGAAAACCGATACGTGAATATGCTCCGGTGAGAGCCGTTAAGAGAGCCGTAAAACGGGAAAATAATTCCAAATCAATAACGGCGCTTATCTTCTTCCGGCGGCACCAAACTATGAAGCGAATCACATCTATACACAGTTTCCAAAAATTATCGGTACGTATCAAAAAGCGGTTTTCCGGCATTACGGTTTGCAAAATATCCAAACTCTCGGCATTGGATTGAAAAATAACAAAAAACAACTCACTTCCTTTTTTATCCCTGAGGTAACGCATAGTCGGATCGGCTAAAACGGCACTACCCATTTCCGATAATTCGATAAATAGCGTACGGCTTAAATCCGGTTCTCGCTTTTTATGCGATTGGAAAAGATAACCTATACTCCATACGATATCCATCAGGAAACACAAGGGTATTCCCACATAACGATCAATAATCCGCATCGTTGATATTTGCATGGTGTTTTAGTTATCAGTTTTCAGTTCTCAGTTCTCAGTTCTCAGTTCTCAGTTTTTCTATGCGTTGATTCAAACTTCCTGATTTTTTCGGAACGAAAAAACTCTCGGCACTCGGCACACGGCACTCGGCACTTCTTTCAGTTTTCAGTTGTCAGTTTTTCAGTGCGTTGTATCAAGATTAATTTTTAATTGTCTTGTGTTTCGATTTTTTATTTAACCGCAGAGAGCGCAGAGGTTTTACGCAGAGAACACTGAGTTCTCAGTTCTCAGTTTTAAGAAGCTATCAGCTGTCAGCTATCAGTCGTTTTTTCGTTCCGAAAAAAAATAGATTTTAAAAAATATAAGCGTCATAATCGACTTGTGACCTGCAACTTTTTTCTTTTTTAATTTATAATTGATTTTATCTCTTTGCGTTCTTTGCGGTATTCTTTGCGCTCTCTGCGGTTAAATCATCACATCATCAAAGATTTTCAGCAACGGCTTTGTAAACGGTATCGATATCTTCCACTGTCAGATAGGGATGTATGGGCAAGGAAAGTACGGTTTGGCATAGTTTTTCACTTACCGGCACATCTCCTTCTTTATATCCTAAATCCTTAAATGCCGTTTGTGCATGCATGGGCGTAGGATAATAAATCATGGTGGGTATACCTTTATCTTTCAAAGCAGCTTGCAATCGGTCTCTCTGTTCTCTGTTTTTCAAGATAATCGTATATTGTGCCCAGGATGAATAATAATCTTGTGGTATATAGGGCGTAATGACCAAATCATGTAATTTGGTGGTATAACAAGCGGCGGCTTTGTTTACATTTTCCAGTTCATATTCGTGAAAAGCCTTGAATTTCACCAAGAGTATGGCAGCTTGTAGGGTATCCAAACGGGAATTCATCCCTATGCGTACGTTGTCGTATTTAAAAGCACCCTTTCCGTGCACACGGAAGGAATCGGCCAGCAAAGCCCAGTCTTCGTTGTCGGTAAACAATGCACCACCGTCGCCGTAGCATCCCAAGGGTTTGGCCGGGAAGAAGGATGTTGTCGAAATGTCGCCGAAACTGCAAGCCCGCTGTCCTTTGATGTTCCCGCCGAAACCTTGTGCGCTGTCTTCCAATATATATAAATGATATTTATCGGCTATTTTTCTTACTGCCTCATAGTCGGCCGGTAAACCGAACAAATCAACGGTAATGATTACACGGGGTGTCAACTTACCCTCTTTCAAGGTCTTTTCTATCTGTTGCTCCAGGTGTTTGGCGTCGATGTTAAAAGTGCGTGAATCCACATCCACAAAAACGGGAGTGGCACCTTCAAAGGAAACAACTTCGGCCGAAGCGAAGAAAGTGAAATCGGGAACGAAAACGGCATCGCCGGCTTTGATACCCCAAACTTTAAGGGCCAAAGTTAATGCCTCTGTCCCGTTGGCACAGGACACACAATGTTTTACGCCTACATATTCGGCCAGTTTTGTTTCTAATTCTTTAACAGGTTTACCCATGATAAAAGCACTCGAAGCCGCTACATCGAGCATGGCCTGATCCATCTCAGGCTTTAAAGTTTCATACTGTTTTTTTAAATCTCTGAATTGCATGTGAAATAAGGTTTTTGTTATTTTTTGTAAGAAAAACGTAAAAAGTATGGGTTTCGTATGGAGCAAAGAAGGATTTCAGTTGTCAGTTTTCTGTTGTCAGTTTTCAGTTATTTTTCGTGCCGTGTGCCGTGTGCCGAGAATAGCTCTCAGCTGTCAGCTGTCAGCTATCAGCTATCAGTTTTTCAGAGCGTTGTATCAAGTTTAATTCGTAATTTTTAATTTTTAATTTTTAATTGATTGAAATTGCACGCAGATGACACGGATGCAGCGGATGAATGCGGATTTTTAATTTTTAATTCTAAATTTTTAATTGTTATTGTAGTAACCAATCGATAATATTCACTTTTTGAATGCCGTCAATACCCGTATTATCAAAATCGAGGGTTAATAAATATTTTGGATAATTGTCTTTTATGTTTTTTAATGACGAAATCTCTCTTGTAAATGTTTTTTCGTCATTAACAGTAAACGCAACTTGATAATACGCTCGTTCATTATTAGTTTTTTGTACTACAAAATCAATTTCTTTATCGTTGATTTTACCCACATATACTTTACCTCCACGTCTGATTAACTCAAAATAAACAACATTTTCCAATTTATGACCTAAATCCGTATCGTATGTATTTGTTATTGCAATATTTCTTAATCCCAAATCCACCAAGTAGTATTTCTCGTTAGTTGTAAGTATCTCTTTACCTTTCAAATCGTAACGAGGGGCTGTATATAGAATATAAGATTGCGTTAGATAATCCAAATACTTTATAATGGTGTTATGTGATATTTTCTTTTGTGAATTTTTATTGAGTTCTATCGCAATATTCGTCGGAGAAACATAAGAACCGATAGAATCAAACAAAAAACCAATGATACGGTGCAAATTGTAAATATTTCTTAGCTTATAACGTTTAGCAATGTCTTTAATAATCACTGTATCATAAATAGTTTGCAGGTAATCTTTTACCAAGTCTTCGCTGTGTTGAGAAAGCGTAACCGCTTCCGGGAAGCAACTCTCGTTGATATATTTGCGAAATAAACGGTCTATATTGTTTTCATTTTTATTTGCTAAGACATATTCTTTAAAAGAATAGGGATGGATATTGATGGCAATGTATCTGCCCGTTAATAGTGTTGCCAATTCGCTTGATAGTAAATAAGCATTTGAACCCGTGATGTATAAATCTATGTTCTTTTTTACATACAAACTATTAATAAGCTTTTCAAAATTATTAATCAATTGTACTTCATCTAAGAATATGTAATAATAATTATCTTTGTTTACGGTCTTTGTTATTTCATCGTATAATGTTGTCCAGTTTGTAAAATGTAGATTTTCTCGTTCTTCAAAATTAATATAAATGATATTCCCTGATGAAACACCACTTACTATTAGTTCATTTTTAAAGGCTTCTAAAAGCGTTGACTTTCCACTCCTTCTTATGCCGGTAATGACTTTAATAACGTTTTGATTTTTAAGCTTTCTTAATTTACTTAAATAGACTTCTCGTTGTATCATTTTTTTATGTATTACTAATGACGAAAAATAAACAAAATATCATTTTTCGTCAATATCTCATCTTTTTAACTGAATATACATATTTTATAAGCATTTCCTTCTACTGTCAAATACTGTATAATATTGTTTTTTAATAGATCTATTATGAAATTTTTCATTCGTTGCCGGTGTCATGATAGATGTGCAAAAATACTATTTTTTTAATATGTTTTAAAAAAGTTATCAGTTCTCAGTTGTCAGTTTTCAGTTATTAAAAGGTCGGAAG
>MWCE01000101.1 GCA_002069895.1 Bacteroidetes bacterium ADurb.Bin234
GCTGGCACGCTTAGCAGGGGAGTTAGCGACACACAAACACAATCTGCACAGGAAGGGGAAACGTTAGGGCAACAGGTGTCGGCAACGGATACCCTTATGAATACCATAGACGTAAATATAGACCGTGCCTTGAAGCGTGCGCAAACAAACAAATTAAATGAAAAGGACGAAAAAGAGGAAAAGCCCGCAGAAACATATCCAAAGTCAAACGGCAATTATTTTTCCATAAATGCTTATGACCTTAAAAACAGGGATAAGGTAAACAGGGGATATCAATACATATCCACGAATGCAAAAAAATATTTTACCCCATCAGAACAAAAGGAGTTGTCAGATATTGTAACGAAAAGTCCAAATAGGACGGAAGACGAGCAATATGATATGGCATACAGATATCTGGTGGCAGGGATTAAACTGCTTCTGGATAAAAGGGATAAATTATTATCCGATTTTAATTATTGGACTAAGGCATATGAAGAAAGCAAAGACCCTTATTCAAAAGGCATGGTAGACCAAACAAGGACACAAATAAATGAAATTTCAAACGAATTAGATAAACTTAATAACACAGGGATAAATATCCAAGAACATAATCAACAATAGTTATGCCTGATAATAAAAAGAAATTTTCGGATTGGGAGAAAGAGTTGTATCCTCCAAAAGAAGTTAAAGGTGTCGGACTATTGGAAATGACCGAACAACTAAAACAACAACCTGAACCGGAATCACAAAAAATTGAACCTCCTCCTATCGAACAACAAAAGCCAATAGAACCCCTACAAATACAACCTTCGCAAACGGATTATGATATTTTAAAACAACGGTACAAGGATGCGCAAACGGAAATGTCCGCCTTTGAACAGCACAGGCAACGACTTAATGCACCGGAGCCAACCACTCCGCAAGCAACAAAAGAACAATTGGAATACAAGGGAGCTTCATTAGGGGAATACGGTGCATATATAGGAGAAAAAAACGTACAAAAAGAAGAAGCCAAAAGGATTGAGCAAGGAATTAAAGAGCAAGGCATTGAATTTATAAAGCAGGAACGGTTAAAAAAACAATACGAGGAACAACAGAAAATAAAGGCCTTACAACAGAATCTTAATCCCGATATAGATAAAAAAATAAAGGAATACGAAGACAAGCAACCTACTTGGACTGAACAATTTTCTCTTATCCATAAGCTTGCAAAAAACGAAGAAGAACAGTTGCATTATGATATACAAGCGCAATTGTATAACAACGACAGGTTAAACTATCGTATAGCAAGAAATGTCTTACTAGATACAAAGAATATATTAAATGCCCCTACAAAAACAGAAGGCGGAGGGTTCTTTGAGGCTTCAAGCCACGAATTAAAACAACTTGACACATGGGTAACAATAGCAGGGTTATCCGACAACCTTCAAAAAAGTAGCGTTATTAAATATGCGCAGACAGGGAAACCATTAACAACATCGGAAAGTGCATTATTGGATGCCATATTTGATTATTATTATGTTTCCAATGAACGTGCGGGAAATATAAGCAAGGAATACTTAGGAGGACAGATGGCAGGTAAAAGCATCCCGTTTATGATTGATTTTGTATTGACAGGAGGATTTGCTTCCGGCGCAACAGGAGGCTTCGGGAAGGCAATGGCTAAACATATTGAAAATAAACTTATTAATAAACTTGGCAAAGAAGCATACAAGAAACTTACAAAAACAGGTGTAGACCGTCTTATTAAAGCTCCGGGAAAATTTGGAGAAGAAATTGCAACGGGAGCAATCCAAGCCCCAATGCAACCTACGTTTTATACAGGTGTAATAGAAGAAACAATGGCGAAGCCAATTGAAAAAACAGATAAAGGATATGTTTTTCAACAAGGCGCACCTATAAAAGATGCGGTTATTCGTGGAATAACCGCAGTAATATCTGAACGTTCAGGCGGATTTATCGGGGATGTGTTTAGCCCGTTAGGGAAAGCCCTTTCATCCGTAAACTATTTTACAAAGATTCCTTCTACGAAATTAAAAAATTTTAACAGGTTATTCTATGGCGGAAAAGGAACATTTGCCGAAACATTAAAAGCAACGGGATTTAACGGATTGTCCATTGAAATGGGGGAAACAGTATTTGAAGAAGTAGCTAATTATGTTACAGGAGTTTCTACAAAAGAGGAATTTGATGAATTTTTTAGCAAAGATAATTTCCAGACTATGCTCATGGGGTTTGCCCCAATGACAGTGCTATCCGTAGCGGGAAATGTCGCACAACGTTTAACCGTAAATAATAACCATAAAAAAGCCGTAAACAATATAAATACGGACTTCGGCAATCAAGCACCTGATATTATAGCGGCATTAAATGAAACCTCTCCTGATAGAATCCAAAATATAGTGGATGAAATAATGCTGAATAACGGTGGATACGAAGGCAATAAAATTACAGACAAGGGGAAGCGCATGGCAAAGGATATGTTGCGTTATATTTATACAAAAGCGCAAGTGGAAGCTGTCAAAGGAATAGACCAAGATAACTATAAAACCATAGGAGCACCAAAGAGTGCCGAAAATTATTTGCAAGGCGGTAAACATACCGTTACGCTGTATGACGAACAAGGAGAAGTTATTGTACAAAAACAATTTGAAAACGAGGAGGCGGCGGAAAAATACAAGCAGAAACTAAACGAAATGTATATGACCCCGAATAATGAATTTGATAATAAAATTAATGAGGGGTTAAATAATTTAACACAAAAAACCGTAACAAAGTTAAATGCGTTAAAATCAAACCAAAAGAATGCTAACGGTGAAGATGTTATTGTTAGCGCAATAGTACAAGGATTATCTTCGGAGGCGATTGGCGTTCCTAATGGAACGGAAATATATGTATATGCTGACAACGGGAAACAATCCCTTGTGCATTATGCGGAAAACGGAGAATTGAAAAAGGCTGTTATCCCAAATGAAAACATAACAGAAAAACAAGAAGAATTGTTGTTCGATGTTTTTATTCGATACATGGAAACGGCAACTAAAACAATGTATCAAACCGCTGCACAGACAAACCAAGTTATCATGGAAGCGTTGGCGGAAGAAGAAAATATGACCACTAATGATTTTTCTACCAAAAAAGCAGGGCATAAAATAAAATATGACGGGAAGGAAGCCACTATACAAAGTGTAGATACCGATAATGACGGAAATAAATACGCAGACTTGGAATTGGAAGACGGAAGTATAATTAAATCCGTACCGTTAAGAAACGTTAAAAATCCCAAGACTGTAACTTTTAATGTCGGGAAACAACGTATCGAACTTTCAAAAAGCAATGAAACGGGATATTTTCAGTCTGAAATATATTCAAAAGAAAAAGCCGAGACTATAAAAAACGGCATACAAATAAGTGATGACTATATTTCCGAGATTAAAGAGCAACCCAATCCTGCCAATCCAATCGAAAAAGGATACAGGGTAATTGTAAGGGAAAAAACCGAAGAAGAAAAACAAGATAAAAATTCAATATTAAATGCACTTATTACTGATATACAGGAAAACGGATTATATGTAAGGGATAAAGAAGGTGGAATACAAATAATAAATGCAAACGAAATTGATGTTAATGAACTATCAGATAAAGGAGAATTACGTTTAACAGATAAAGAGACAGGTTTATCGTTTGTTATTCCTTTGGAAAACCAACAAGAGTTAAAAGCGGAATACGAACAACAACAACTTGAAACACAAAAGGGAACAACAACGGAAGTTAAGCCCGAAACTACGACCGTAGAATCTAAGGTTGAGACCGAACCAACATATAAAGAATTATTTGAACAAACAAAACAGCAATACGGTGTTGAAACCGCTATACAAGATATACAAGATGAGATAACATTAAAAAATCAGCAACTCGAAGAAGTAAATAATAAATTAAAAAAGGCTTCTTTAAAAGAAAAAGCAACTTTAAGGGAACAATTACAACTTATAAATAGAGAATTAACGGAGTTAAATAATATTTTAAAATCAGAAGAATATGCCATTAAAGAAAGGAACGTCGCAGAAGATAATATCCAAAAATATCAAAGCCGAGATGAAGGCGGGGAAACCGCAGAAGCAAGCCGTAGCGATAGCGTTGAGCCAAGCACGGAAAAGCAATCCGAAAACGCAGAAGCACAAAAAACAAGTGTAATCCCGACTGTTTCCAAAACGGAAACAGTCGAGGAAAGACCAACTATTAAGGAATCCTTACAAGTTGAAGAGCCCAAATTGAGCCTTTCTGAATTACCTAAGAAATCTTACGCAACAATAAACTTCTATGATGGAGATACACGTACCGGAGAAATAATAAAAGAAACCGACAAAGAAATATCTATTAAGTCAGATGCAGGAAGGATATACACCGTCCCCAAGTCTAATATTGTTGAAAGATACGATGAAAAACCGCAACCTAAATTCGCTATATCCGAACAACCATTATCAAATCATTCATCCGAAATAGACAGCGAAATTAAAGTTTCCAATATTGGTTTTTATTCCACAGTAGAAAAAGCATTACAATCAATCAAACAAGACAAAGGCACAAAGGAGCAGTTTAAAGTTATGCTTCTGAATAACGGAGCAAAGCAAGCTGAATTAGATTGGATGGGGTTTGATGAACTACCTGAAAAACTGACTAAATCCGATATTCAACAATGGATTGATGAAAACAGGATAGAGGTAGAGGAAGTGCAGAAAGGGGCTTATTCAAATAGGGATTTGGAGTTAGTAAAGGTTGAGCCATTTGTCTATAATGTAGTTGATACAAAAACAGGAAAAGTAGTTTTGTCGAACGTATCCCAATCGAGGGCGGATGATTTTATTGACAAAGCCCATGATGGAACAGATACCAAATTCGCCAAGTACACTCTTCCCGGAGGCGAAAACTATAAGGAGTTCTTATTGACTATGCCTTTCGGAAAAGACACGTGGGAAGAATATAAAAATCAAGCAAGTGGTAAAACATTCCAATCTTCCCACTTCGACGAACCGAACATACTTGCACACATTCGTTTCAACGAGCGTACCGACAGCGAAGGAAACAAGGTATTATTCATTGAAGAAATTCAGAGTGATTGGGCGCAAGAAGGTAGGGATAGGGGGTTTAAGGATAATAATGCTGAATCAAAAATAAACGATCTTCAAAAGCAACTTAAAAGCAAATATCCCGATGAAAGGATGTCTGATATTCTTTCAATGACAGAAGATCCATTAGTCAACGAATTGACAAAATTGTATGATGAAAAATCTTACAAAAAAGTTCCCGACATGCCTTTCAAAAAAACCGACCAATGGTTAAAACTTGCAGCACGTAGAATGATGCGCTATGCTGCCGAGAATGGATTTGATAGGATTGCATGGACTAATGGAGAGCAGCAAGCGGAGAGGTATGATTTGAGTAAACAGGTAGATGATATTTGGACTTCTGTGTACAGTGATAGTTGGACTGGGAAACAGTATGAGAAATTAAAGGATGTAGAAGTAACATTAAATAATGGAGAAGTAAAAAAGCTAACTGTAAATGAAAGCGGAAAAGTTGTAAGTGGAGATTTCGAGGGCGAAAGCTTGGATAATGTAGTAGGCAAAGAAATGGCTGAAAAAATTATCGGAGCACAAGAAGATACAAACTTTGGAGAACAAGACTTAAAAGTTGGCGGCGAAGGAATGAAAGCGTTTTACGATGGTATTGTACCGAGTGCCATGAGTAAGTTAGGTAAACCGTTCAATGCAAAGGTAGAAACTATAAAAATGGATATAGGCGAACAACAATCCATC
>MWCE01000102.1 GCA_002069895.1 Bacteroidetes bacterium ADurb.Bin234
ATGCCTCTGGCCTTGGTTTTAATTATGACTTCCATGCAAGACGGTATCATTAATGTTGTTACCAATACAGAGGTTTCTCTATTATTAATTAATGATGATAAGGACAGCATTGGAAATGCGATTGAAAAAGAACTATCCCAATCAACCGTTTTCAATATGGTAAATGGAAGAGAATTGGATTCATCCATGACAGAAGAGGGCCTCAGACACAACATTTCAAAAGGTAATTATCTGGTAGGCATTTATATTCCCGACAGTATAACACAGACTTATATCTTACATTTCACTCGTAAAATTGAACAAGCCTTGATGGGATATAATAATACCAATGACGCCGATTCATTTCTTATTAATGTTTATCTCGATCCGGCCATTAAACCTTCGGTTCATTCCGCTTTGATGAGTAATATCCGAGAGTTTATGATGAAAGTACAAAATCAATTTACTTTGAAAATGTTTTCAGATATAATAATGAAAATGTCGGGAAACACGATTCGAAATCTTGATTTATCGCAAACACAATCATTAATGGTAAACGAAAAAATTGCAGAAAAAGCCAATGAAGAAACTTATAGGCCTAATGCTGTCCAGCACAATGTCCCCGCTTGGACACTTTTTGCCATTTTTTTTATTGTGGTTTCCTTTTCGGGTAATACCATTAAAGAAAGAGAAGACGGAAGTTTTGATCGATTAATGACCATGCCATGTTCATTTGCCAAATATCTTAGCAGCAAAATGTTGCTTTATGTTTTCGTTTGTATATTGCAGTTTTTAATGGTATTGGCTATGGGCGTTTGTTTGTTTCCGCTATTAGGATTAGATGTTTTTGAGATTAACGGACATTTCTTCCGTATGTTTTTAGTTGTCTTTTGTGCAGCCTGCGCAGCCATAGGTTTTGGAACGGCTATCAGCACCATTGCAAGCTCTCAACAGCAAGCGGCTATTTTCGGTTCCGTTTCGGTGGTTATTATGGCGGCTATCGGCGGTATTTGGATTCCTACTTTTGCTATGCCCGATATCTTTAAATTCTTAAGTAATATTTCACCTTTAAATTGGGGAATGGAAGCTTCCTATGGTATTATTATGCGTGATTATAGTTTATTGGAAGTGCTTCCACAATGCGTTTATTTATTGTTGTTTGCTTTGTTTTGTTTTGGAACTGCCGTTATATATAAAAAAATAAAAATAAACTAATTATGATTAAACTACCTGCCCCTCTTATTAGTTATCCCGATATATTGAATTTCCTGCCGCAAAGATATCCTATGGTAATGGTCGATGCTTATTATGGTCTTATCCACGATGAAGCCTATACTTCCTTATATATTACCGATGATAATATTTTTGTTGATAATCATTATTTTACTGAAATGGGTCTGATGGATTTTTTAGCACAATCGGGTATTGTTCAAATGGGAAATATGATCAAACATACGGATTTCCTGAAAGAATCGACAATAGCGGTCATCAGTCAATTTAAAAATTTTAAATTTTATCAAAAAGCTAAAGTGGAAGATACCGTTTACGGAAAAATAAAAAAAACATATTCAAATGATTACATGGCCATTTTAAAGGTTGTTGCCTTTACCGATATCAATATATTAATAGAAGGCTGCATCCATGCTTTATTAGTTAATAATAATTAAGATGTTATTAAATAATTTTTTTAAAATAAGTAAACAACAACAAGAATGTGACCATACGGTTTTTACGATAGAACTAATCGTTAATCATCCAATATATACCGGTCATTTTCCCGAACGACCTATAGTGCCCGGTGTTTGTTCCATTGAAATTATTAAAGAATGCACCGCTGTGATTATGCAAAATCCACTTCAATTCATTGCACTCGAACAATCAAAATTTTTCAATCCAATTAAGCCTTTACAACATAAAAAACTTAAGGTTTCAATAAAAATAAAAGCCTTAAACAAAGTGGAATATTTGTTGACGGGTGATATTAAGGATACTCAAACCACTTTTGTATCAATAAAAAGTAAAATAAAAACAAAGATATGATAATAAAATATCCACATAAAAAGGGCACACATTGCGAAACGGCAAGTGTAAAAAACTTATTGGATTTCTATGGTTTAAATATTAGCGAAGAAATGATCTTCGGCATTGGAAGCGGTTTTAATTTTATTCATTTTCCTTTCCCGTTCTTCACTAAAAATGAGGCTTCTCTTTTTCGAACGGTACCAACCTCTATTTTGAAGAACTTTTCAGAAAAAGTGAATATAAAAGTAGACATAAAAACTTTTATTAACAAAGAAAATGCGATGAAGCAACTCGATGTTTTGCTGGATAAAGGCATTCCTTCGGGTATTGTAACCGAAGTTTACGGTTTGTATTATTGGAGAGCAATTATGCCCGAATGGCATCGTTTTCCCGGACATCACATTATTGTTGTCGGAAAAGAAAATAAGGATTATTATATCAGCGAAACGGATGTAATGTTTTCCGATCATGATTTATACAAAATAAGTTATGATGAATTAAAAGAAGCAAGGTTTACCCATAAATTCACTTCTCCAAGAGGAAAGTTGTTTTATATTAAATCTATTCCTCAAAACATTGATATCAAATCTGCCATTATCAGCGGAATTAAAACAACCTGCCATGCAATGCTCGATATTCCCATTCCTTTTTTTGGAGTTAAAGGGATAAGATTTCTTTCAAGGAGGATGTTAAAGTATGAAAAGTTTTACGGGAAAAGCCTTGCTATCGATAATTTAAGATTCCAATTGCTTTTATTGGAAGAAGCCGGCACAGGTGGTTCAGGATTTCGTTATTTATATACTCGCTTCCTTGCCGAAGCTGCAGCTATAGTAAATGATACTCATTTATTATCCTTCTCGGAAGAGATGAAAAACATTGCCGACCGGTGGCGGTCGTTTGCCGTTGACACATTAAGATATACCAAGGTTGCCGATAACGGGTATGATCCTTTCCCTAAAACCGCAACATGGGAAAATCTACGACAGAAACCTGTGAACGAAGCAACAGATATGAAGTTTTTATCGGATATTATTTTTTCTATAGCAGGATTGGAAGAGAAATTTTTTAAAGAGTTAAGGAAATGGGTGAAAGAAAAATAATAACACAAAATATTATTATTGAAAA
>MWCE01000103.1 GCA_002069895.1 Bacteroidetes bacterium ADurb.Bin234
CATTTTGGACATTTTGCACTGACAGGATTATTGCTCGATACGCTTAAAGCCACCCCGGGTGCAAGAGTTGTGAATATAAGCAGTTTGGCACACAAATTTGGCGATATGGACTTCGAGAATTTACTTTACAAGGAAGGTAAAGGATATTCCGATATGAAAGCTTATGGCCGATCGAAATTGGAAAATCTTCTGTTTACTTTTGAATTGCAACGTTTTTTCGAACGAAACAATTATCAAATTTCAGCTTTGGCAGCACATCCGGGAGTTTCAGGAACAAATCTTTTCAACCACATAGGAAACAAGGCTGTGCTGAAAATTCTTCGCCCATTATTCAAATTTTTCGTACAATCACCGCTGATGGGAGCATTGCCTCAAATCAGAGCTTCGGTTGATATGAATGCTAAAGGTGGAGAGTATTACGGGCCTGATGGTCGCAGAGAAATGAAAGGACATCCTGTAAAAGTAAATGCATCGGAACTTGCTCACAACACAGAAGTAGCAGCAAAACTTTGGAGATTTTCTGAAGAAATAACCGGTGTTAAGTTTGAATAAAACTTATTCCGTACAGAATCCGTTTTTTAAAAAAAATCCGCTTTTATACGATATAATATATTCTATATCTGAATTTTAATTTTATACAGGTTAAATATCTTTTATTGCATTTCCCCAAATATTTTTTCCAATGCCAATGTGCGAAACTCAAAAATTCGACGAAGTTGGTTTTTGATAAATAGCCTGTTAGCCATAGCACCAATAAATCCCATAGGTGGTTGATACGAAACTATATCAGTCATTAAAACACCACCTTCAATAGATTCAATCTTATGCTCGTGATGCCACATAGCATAAGGCCCGATGCGTTGTTCGTCCACAAAATAATCCTTGTCCTTCACCTGCGTAATTTCTGTTACCCAAGTCATTTTAATTCCTAAAACGGGGCTAACCTTGTAGCTGATAATCATACCTGCATACATTTTCGATGAATGTAAATCCGAAGTAATATCAAATCCCATGTGTTCGGGAGTAATTTTTTTTAAGTTTGCAGGAGATGAAATAAAATCCCAAACTTTGTCGATCGTAGCAGGAATTTTTTGGGTCTGTTTCAATTGATAAAATCCCATATTCTGTTTTTGTAAATTATTATTACTGCAATTTTCAAATGAAAAAAATCGTTTTTAAACAAGAAAATTTTAGCCGGAATATAAATTTTACCTCATAACAAATAATTAAGTACAAACGTTCATTTTAATTGATTAATCCTCAACGAATTTTTAGAGAAAAATGAACATTAACATAAATTCTTCGGTTTTGCTGCATTAAGTTCGTTATTTGATAGCAGAAAATTTCCTATCTTTAAAGTCATTTTCGTTTGTAAAACTCCTGTTAGTCAACTATCAAAAATACAAATATTTACACGATGAGTTCTTTCGTTCACATTCACGTACATTCTCATTATTCAATACTCGATGGCATGTCCACCATTCCTGATTTGGTTGAAAAAGCCTCAAAAAGCGGTATGAATTCTATTGCTCTCACCGATCACGGCAACATGTTCGGGGTAAAAGAGTTTTTCAACTATATCAAAAAGAAAAACGGAAAAATAAAAGATGAAATAAAGGCGCTTGAAGCGAAATTGACGAACACCGAATTAAACGAAGAAGAACGTAAGCAAACCGAAGAAGAACTTGCCAATGCAAAATCGAAGTTGTTTAAACCAATTATCGGATGTGAAACTTATGTTGCACGACGTGGACGAAAGCTAAAAGAGATACAGGAAGACCGCAGCGGCTATCATTTAGTTCTGCTGGCAAAAAACAAAAAAGGCTACCAGAATCTTTGCAAGCTTGTATCCTTGGGTTGGATGGAAGGCTTTTATTACCGTCCGCGCATCGACCATGAAATTCTTGAACAATACAGCGAAGGATTGATAGCCTCGTCGGCATGTTTGGGTGGAGAAATACACAAAAAAGTAGAATTAGGCGACATAAAGGCAGCTGAAGAAGCCGTGTTATGGTATAAACGCGTTTTTGGTGATGATTTTTATATTGAACTCCAGCGCCATAAAACCGATAAACCCAATGCCGACTACACTACGTATGAAAAACAAGAGCGCCAGAATGCTGAATTGATAAAACTTGCACGTAAAACCAACACAAAATTAGTGGCAACCAACGATGTGCATTTTGTAGAAGAAGAACATGGCGATGGACACGAACGACTGATATGTCTGAGCACAGGAAAGGATTTGGACGATCCTACAAGAATGCGATATACCAAACAGGAATGGCTAAAAACTCCTGAGGAGATGATGGAAATTTTTGCCGATGTTCCCGAAGCTATTCAAAGCACACAGGAAATTGAGCAAAAAATCGAAATATATGATATTGATTCATCTGTAATTATGCCCGTTTTTCCTATTCCGGAGGATTTTGGAACCGAAGCTCAGTATCGTGAAAAATATCCCGAAGAACTATTACAAGAGGAATTTACAGACCCTCTCAAAAATAAAGGCGGTTATGAAAAAGCACTGCGTGTAAAACTCGAAGCGGATTATTTGACAAAACTCACCTATGAAGGAGCGAAAAAAAGATATGGCGATGAATTGGACGATGAAAAAAGAGAGCGCATCGATTTTGAGTTGAATGTTATGAAAAAC
>MWCE01000104.1 GCA_002069895.1 Bacteroidetes bacterium ADurb.Bin234
CGAAATTGTACAAAATAGAGGACGGGATATATTGCCATGGATTAATTTAAGTGAAAAACTTTCTGATTATGAAATTGCTGGTCATTTCCACAGTAAAAAATCAGTGCGTATCGATAGTTGGGTAGGTGATTCATGGCGTTATGAAATATATAAATCGCTAATTTTACCAATTCCTGAAATTTTTAACATATTATTAAACAATAAAGATATTGGTGTAATAATACCAGACATTCCATATTGCCAACATGTATTTGATTTTAATCCATGGGGTAAAAATATCCATAGTTGTATAGAATTATGGAATAAAATGAATTGTAAAAAAAGTCTTGATTTAGATAAGCTTATAATACCTATCATGCCCTATGGAACCATGTTCTGGTATCGTCCGGATGCATTACAACCTTTATTTGATCTGAAGTTAAAAGAAGAGGATTTCCCCGAAGAACCTTTACCGGTTGATGGTACCTTAGCCCATGCTGTGGAACGCCTGCCGGTTTATATTGCATGGAGTCAGAATTATGATTTTAAAGTTTTAGTACATAAGGACAATATATTGAGCGGATTTGATTATTTAGAAATAAAACAAGAAATAAGGCCAGAAATACAACTGGAATTAAATCAGGAAATGTTTTTTTTGCAAAATGTGCTGCTTAAGACAAAAACGATGATTTTTGTGAAGTGGGTTCATAAAGTATGGAAGAGAGTGAAAATATTTTGGAAAAACATAAATTTGAAAGTAATGGAGATAAAAAAAGTTATTGCCACCTCAATAAAGTTTCATGGGATAAACAATGGAATTCCAAAGTAAGCACAAATAGGAAAAACTCAATGGATAAAAAATAAAATGCATTTAATTTATTAAATATATATTGTCGCACTTATAATCGAGCACAAAATTAGTATCTTTAAAATTATGAATGGAAAGGTATCCTTCATTAAAAATAGTTTATACACAGTAGTTTATTTAACGCTAACAATAGTTGGATAATTAGTTGATTTTGGGTTTTGTAAGAATAGGTGGTAAATATGAACAGTTTTTATAACGAAGAAGAATTACAGCATATAGGCTTTAAAAAAATTGGAAAAGATATAAAGCTCAGCCGAAAAGCCAGTATTTATAATCCCGAAATCATGGAAATTGGAAATAATGTCCGAATTGATGATTTTTGTATTTTGTCAGGTAAAATAAAAATTGGGAGCCACATCCATATAGCTGCATATTGTGGATTATGGGGAACTGAAGGCATATGTATTGATGATTTTTGTAATTTATCATCAAGAATCTCAATTTATACATACTCTGATGATTATTCCGGATTAACATTAACAAATCCATGCATTCCTGATAAATATAAAAAACTTGATAAAGGAGGAATTTATATTAATCGACATGTAATTATTGGTGCTTTTTCAGTAATTTTGCCTGGAGTCGAAATTGGTGAAGGAGTAGCAGTAGGCGCTATGAGTTTAGTTAAAAACAATCTAAAATCATGGAGGATATATGCAGGCATTCCCGCAAAAGAACTTAAAAAAAGGAAAAAAGATGTATTAAAACTGGAAAGAGAATTTTTAAAAGAATATCAACAAATGCAAAGATAAGGGGTTATTTATGAATATTAAACCATTTAAAAATCCTATATGTGTTACACGGCCATTGTTACCTACCATTGAGAATTTTACAGAAAAATTGCATGAAATATGGGACTCTAAGTGGCTTTCAAATAATGGACAACAACATCAGAAACTTGAAGAAAAGATTAAGGATACTTTAAAAGTGCATAATGTGAGTTTGTTTAATAATGGAACTACTGCGCTTTTGATAGCAGTTCGAAGCCTTCATCTAACAGGTGAGGTTATTACAACTCCATTCACTTTTCCTGCTACACCACATGTTATTACATGGAACAATATTAAACCAATATTTTGTGATATTGATCCAGTTACATTAAACATAGATGCTAATAAGATAGAATCTATGATAACTCCTGAAACAACCGGGATTTTGCCAGTACATGTATTTGGTATCCCTTGTGATGTAGAAAAAATTCAGGATATTGCAGATAGGCATGGATTAAAAGTCGTGTATGATGCTGCTCATGCCTTTATGTGTGAAATTAATGGAAGAGGTATTGGTAATTTTGGTGACATTTCTATGTTTAGTTTTCATCCTACAAAACTTTTTCATACTGGTGAAGGCGGTGCACTTGTTTATAAAGATAAAAATCTTAAGCAACATATTGATTTACTTAAAAATTTTGGAATTAAGAATGAAGACGAAATAATTATGTCCGGTATAAATGGTAAGATGAATGAAATTCAAGCTGCACTTGGATTAATTATGCTGGACTTAATCGAAAATGAACGGAATAAAAGGGAAGAAATATTGCAAAAATATTGCGAATGTTTAACCCCAATTGATGGAATTTTATATTATTTACCACCAGAAAATATAACAAAAAGCTATCAATATTTTGTTATAAGAATTGATGAAAAAGTTTTTGGGAGATCACGCGATTATGTATATAATGAATTTAAAAAATATAATGTTTTTACAAGAAAATATTTTTATCCATTATGTAGTGATTATCCATGTTATAAGC
>MWCE01000105.1 GCA_002069895.1 Bacteroidetes bacterium ADurb.Bin234
CAACGATAAACTTGCCGTCATGTGAGTAGGAAGCAGCGGCAGAGGAAGACATCAAGCCGGGTGAACAAAAACGCATAACGCCTAAAGGTATCAATGCATTAATGATTTCCTGTTTGTTTTTTGATGCAATAGCAACGGTCGACATATAGTATTTTAATGATGGAATAGAGCCTTCCAAGATATCGTGCCAATCATCTACAATATTCACGATTACGGTTCTTTCCAAAGGAGAATCACTGATCAGATTGGAGTGGGTAACAATGATGGTGTGATGGGATGTAGTGCCTTCAAACACTTGTCCCTGTTCCCTGAATTGATTCCATAAAGCAATCTCTCTTTGTTTCCTGATTTCGACGGCAGCATCGGAATTGACGGGCTCTTGGGGATAAGCAATGCCGCTTTTTTCCAATTCGGCAAACAAGACTTGAAGGAAATAATCGATGTTCTCCGATTTTTCAATGAATATATTTTGACAGGCCGTGCAGGCTCTTTGTTCCCAAAAAACGATATCGGTGGCAAATCCTTCGGCTGCCAAACTGAGTTCTTCTTTTGATGCTTCCGCACACACTATGCCGAAACTGGTTTTGGGTCCGAATGCAAGCACTTCACATTTGGGCGAAATATCTTTCTTAAACGTTTTCACCGCTTCTTCTCCTCCAAACAATAAAATAACATCGGCAATGTTACGGACAATGCCAATAAGGTTTTCATTGCTTGATTTCCAATAGGTCATTGTAATATATGGAAACAATATTTGTCTTGTATCGGCTTCTTGGAGTGCTTCCATAAATATGATGGGAAAGAAACTGTCGTTGGCCGACATTTTAACGATATTAATGTTTTTCGTAATAATACCGTATAATAGCGAATCGATAGCACCCAAAAAGGTGTTGCCGGCAGCAATATGGCAAACAATTCCCATGGGCACGACTCTTTTTAATTCTCCGTTTCCACTATAAACGGGATAATCCAGCGCATGGGGGTTAATTAAATGGGATAATCTATCTAACATTGTCTGACGACTCAGCAACATAGGAAGGAATGATAACCCTTTTTCAATCATTTTGGGTGCATAATTAAGTATCTGCGGCAATTCGTCCATGCACTTTTTATAATAAGGCTTATCGGGAGCTACCATTAAACGACCGGTTTGCTCCAAAACATAAAGGATATCATCAAGGGGCGTTTGCATAAAACGGACGGCCAATGCATCCAAATAGTCTTGTGCGAAATAGTGTGTGGCATTTTCCAAACTTATTTCATCCGCTTCGGTTTTATGACCGAATAGATAATGTGTACGACTCATGATTTTCCTCCTTGTGATTTATTTAATATTTCTTGTGCTGCAATGGCGCATCCTCTGTTTTTAGAAATGCCTCCCCTCCGGATGGATGATATATATTTCCCTTGTATTCCGCAGGAACAATTTTCTTTTATGATTGCCAAATCGGTTGCTAAGACCGACAGATTGGGTTGTGCCATGTTATAGGGCGAAATTAAATTCATTAAACCCTCCGTTTCGTCGGGCATAACCGCTAACGATAGGGGATCTCTGATTAATAATCTGGAATAAACGGGGATATGATAATGACCCGCACTGCATGAACAATAAGGGATGCCGTGTTCGGCCATGCCGAAAATATCACGTATGCATGCGGTGCTAATACCCATGGATTCTTCCATTAAGGCTCCGAATTCTTGATGAGTCAGTACATTGCCTTTATGATTCTTCCATCCGCCTCCGCCGGTAATAAAGCTTCCTTCTTTGACTTTGAATCCGGGTTTTATTCTTTGGATTTCATATGCTAACTGACTCATAAACGCCGGAAAGCCTGTGAGTCGGATGGGAGCATCTTCGCTTAATTCTATAACTTTTCTTGCCCAATAGGCATAATCGAAATTAAACTCCCCTTTGTCGTCTTTCAAAATAGTCCAGTTAACGCTCTTGTTGGGAGCTAAGGATAATAATTGATTATTACTCCATGAAGTACCGAGGTTTTTGGCTTCTTCAATATTATATCCCATCACAAAGAAATGAGCCGGAACATCGGAAGTCCAACCGCAAGCATGGAAACATTTCAATGCCAAACTACTAAGTCTATTCAAAGAAGCTGCATCAAAAAACGATTGGGTTTTTTGTCCTTTGGTGCCGGAACTCGTTAACACCATTTGAATGTCATTTTCTTCAAAATTGCAGAAAGTATTAATTTTCATAATACCTACAAAAAGCGGAGGTATGTCGGCAATATCGGCAATGGTTTTTAAACGGTCAATATGAAAATGGCGTTGATTAGCCAAATACCGGATAAATGGCTGCTTTTCCAATTGAAAGGCATAGTTTTCTTTCACTGCTTCGACAAAAAGCGCATCACGTTCCGGATTGTAGGTATAAGGGTCGTTTATTTCACATAATTTGTCGATGGATGATGTTGTCATTAGATAGTGTTTATGTTTTTTGTACTAATTCTTTAAACAGCTTGCCTCTTTCTTCAAAATTCTTAAAGGCATCGTAACTAGAGGCGGCAGGGGATAATAAGCAGGCATGATTTTTACGTGTTACCCTTTTAGCTATTGCTACGATTTCTTCATAATCGTTGGAAAAATAATATTTTTTATTTCCTATGGCTTTGCACAATTGCATCATGCGTTCTCCGGCTTTTCCGGTGAAAATAAAATGCTCAACGGCTGAATCTGTAAATATTTTTATTAAAGGAGTATAATCAATGCCTCTGTCCATGCCGCCTAATATCAAAGTGTTTACGTTTTTAATGGCATCCAGGGCGGCAATGGTTGATTGAGGAATGGTTGAGATGCTGTCGTTGTAAAAATCAACTTGGTGGATAGTTGCCACATATTCCATACGGTGTGCTAAACTTTTAAAAGAGTAAACCGCTTTTGCTAAAGCCGAGGCATTAATGGTTTTTTGTGACAGTACAACGGCAAGCAAAGCCGCACACACATTTTGCAGGTTATGTTCTCCTTTTAGTGGAAATTTATCGGTAATAGTGAAAAGGATTTCTTCTTTTTCGGTTAATCGTAAAACAAAATGATGGTCCTTCACATAGCAATAAGCTTGTTTGTGAGGATGCAAGGAAACCCCTTTGGGTTGGGAGACCGGTTTTTTCTGTTTGATTAATAGATCTATCAAAGAATCGGAGATGGGATATATAAAACAATCGTTTTCGTTTTGTTTAGTGGCGATATTGAATTTGGCTGACTGATAATCATAAAAACTGTTATAATGGTCTAAATGCTCTTCGAAAATATTTAATAGAATAGCTATGGCAGGCCCTCTACGAATGAATTCCAATTGATGCGATGAAAGTTCAATGATTATTTTATCCTTTTTACTGATTTTTGGAATAATGTCGAATAACGGTATTCCGATGTTGCCGGCTATCAGCGAGGATTGACCTGTGGATTGAAGTATATGATGAATTAAGCTCGTAGTAGTACTTTTCCCTTTAGTACCCGTAATTCCTATGCATTGATCGGCATAAGCATTTAGAAATAAATCGGTTTGAGAAGAAATGATGGGTTTTTTCGTAAGAAGGTGATAATCTTTTAAACTGATACCGGGTGTTTTAATAACGATGTCATATTGAGCAATAATATCCATGTAGTCATTTCCTGTTATCACGCGGTGTGCCTTATTTTTAATGATTGATGTATCCACATCGGGATTGGCATCGGCAATACTAAGGTCGGTATCGGGATAATGCTCATTGATAAATTGATAAGTAGATTTCCCTTCCTTGCCGAAACCTAAAAGTAAGATACGTTTGTTTTTTAATTGCGCAAGAATAGCATCTTTACTCATCCTTTTTTAATTGATTAAGCAAGTTAATGGCAAAGTAAGCCATTAAACCCGGTGAAGTTTCTAAGGCTGTTTCGTTGATATCGAAAGTGGGTGAGTGCAGGTTGAGTTCTTTTCCTTCGATTTTAACGCCTAAGCGATAAAGTAGAGAAGGAATTAATTGCGAAAAAGAAGCGAAGTCGTCGCTGGTCATTCGATAGAAAAGTGATTCCACTTTATTTTCACCGAGATATGCTTTAGCAGCTTCGAAACATATATTCGTAATTTCTTCATTGTTTATTAAAACCGGATAACCGTTTGCAATTTTAACAACAGCATCACCTTTATGTTCTTTGGCTATGTCTGTTGCGGTTTTTTTGATGATTTTATGTGCTGTTTTTCGCCATTCTTCATCGAAAGTTCGCAAAGTACCTTCGAGATACACATCATTAGGAACAATATTGGTTTTTCCTTCGCCAATAATACGTCCGAAGGTCAAAACGGAAGGGAAATTGTCGGGTGCTGACGAACGAAATGCCTCATCCATATCAATT
>MWCE01000106.1 GCA_002069895.1 Bacteroidetes bacterium ADurb.Bin234
CGGATTTTATCTTCCGCTTTGGTACATCCTACCAGCAATAGTATCAAACATAAAAAAAAACCTATGTACCATTTCTTTATCATATAAACAATAATGATTTGCATTGAAATTATAACACATTTATTTTCGCCGGCAAAAGTATAACTTTTATTTTAATTAAAAATACAAATTTCTCTTTTACTTTATTCTTTTATGAAAGCATCCTGATTATCGTTTTATCAAAATACAATCTAAATTATTCTGATAATAATCGAACATTGTTTGAACTTTTTATCAAAACTTACGTATACATATTATCGTTTCAATAATTATTAATTATTTGCATTTCGTTATATGAATATTAGCGAAGAAGTAATCAAAGCGAGTTCAGCACTCACCAAAGGCGGTGTAATCATATATCCAACCGACACCATTTGGGGTTTGGGTTGTGATGCCATGAACAGCAAGGCAATAGAAAAAATCATGATTATTAAAAAACGTCCTACCAATAAAAGTATGCTCGTACTACTCGATCAAGCTGAAAAGTTATCCCATTATGTCGACTCCATGCCGGCCATTGCCTGGGATTTAATAACACAAACTTCCCGGCCTACCACTTTTATTTATCCCAAAGTGAAAAACCTCCCCAAAATACTTGTCGCTGCCGACGGATCGGCAGCCATTCGCATCACAAACAATGATTTTTGTAAACGATTGATTCGATTATTCGGTAATCCTATTGTTTCAACATCGGTAAACTATTTCGGACAAGCACCTGCTTTAAAATTTAGCGACATACGTAAAGAAATCATCAAACAAGTAGATTATGTCGTTGATCCCTGTATTTCGATTGTAAGTGATTCCAAACCTTCTACCATCATTCGTTTTTTAGATGATTATAGTTTCGAGATTGTTCGTGATTAGATAAACCCTTACTCCTCCTCACTATTTTTTCACTTGCCTGTTTATGGCTTCCATAATAATTTTATATTTTTTAGATTATTTGATTAAACGGATTGAAAAAAAATATACCTTTGCGAAGTTTTAAAATTAAAAATTAAAATACGTATTGAAATGAAAATATTAGATAATCTTAAGTACACAAAAGATCATGAATGGTTAAGAGTGGAAGGAAACGAAGCATTTATAGGCGTCAGCGATTTTGCACAACATGAATTGGGTGATATAGTGTTTGTAGATGTTCCGAGTGTTGGCGAAACCTTAAACAAGGAAGAAAGTTTCGGTTCTATCGAAGCAGTGAAAACGGTATCCGATATGTATATGCCCGTAAGCGGTGAAGTGTTGGAATTCAACGAAACCCTCGAAGCTGACCCTGCTATCATTAACAACGACCCTTACGGTCAAGGATGGATCATTAAAATACGCATGACCAATCCCGCTGAAGTGGACAAACTGATGGATGCTTCCGCTTATAAAGCTCAAATAGGATTATAATCTTATAGATATCATAAAAAAATACCGGCTAATAACCGGTATTTTTTTTATCTCATATTAATTCTTTGTCTTTCTATATAAATCTTTGGGTTTATATTCATATTTCGGCAAGGGTTTATCCGGATTACGACCAATTACTCCTTCTTTAAAATACCACTTACCTTCCTTTTCTAAAAAACCATCATTCAAACTCGATTCCCCTACTCTAAACTGCGGCACATCCGGCAGTTTTTCATCCATGGGAATTAAACGGTCAAATATAATCATAGTTGTAGATAAAGTATCGATGCGATAACGTTTTGTTCGTCTGTCTATTTTTTTAGATTTTTCTGTATATCCTTGTTTTTCATAACGTAAATTTAAAGATGATTTTTTTGCATATTCAAATATTATCCGCATGGGTTTGTTTCGACCGTAAGACCTGAATAAAAAAGCACCGAATACCGGATAACCCCTGTTGTTAAAACTTAACACATCAATCACTTTAAATTGAGAAAAAATACTGCCGCCATTCCATCCCAATAAGGTATAATAGGTTTTTTGATAAGTCTCCGTTTTAATAATCTGATAATAAACAGCCCCATACCATGACAAATGATCTAACCGCTTGCTTTCGGGTAATATGATTTGTTTCCACTTATCGGTTAAAGGATAAAGCATATAACGTTTTTTCACTTCATTATAAGCTTGTATATAACCGAAATGATCATGAAATCCTTCATCATCAACCAAATACCAGGTAAACAAACGCACCTTCTTATCGGGCGAAATCAACACCGACATTGTTTTCAATGAATCAAAAGGATAATTAATGGAATTTCGCTGACTCAATGCTTCTTCCACTAAATAGAGCAAGCTTTCGTTTTTCTGATACTTAGCTATTGCATTCTCTTCCATCAATACCTGCCTATGAAGATTGATTATCGAATCTTCATAGGCTTTAAAAGTTTCTTTCCTTTGAGAATAAGAAGATTGAATAAACAAAAGACCGGTAATAAAAAGAATAAAAAAATTTTTCATGAAAAATTTATAACATTATTTTTAACGTGTAATGTTTCTTGTTTAGTATTTCGTTAGTTTTGCAAAAATTTTTAAATTCACGCCGATGGATACGGAAAAACGCATCAAAGCATTTGTAGAATTAGGTAAAACATTAAATAATAGAAAGAAAATCATACAAACAAATAGCAATCCTTCGCTTACAATTGTTTTAAAAAATTTTGAAAACAGCCTGGAAAACGAACATCAATTCAATCCTTGGTTTATTTCACTTTTTGTGGAAGAGGCAGTGAAAAGCATTATTAAAATGCTGGATGAAAACGCAATAAAGAAATGGGTAAGTAAATATCCCCTCAAAGAAAAAAAACACAGCAACCGTATAGGTGTAATCATGGCCGGGAACATTCCCATGGTTGGATTTCATGATTTTATGTGTGTTTTGCTGGCAGGAGACGTATTTATCGGAAAACTTTCGACCAACGACACCCATTTGTTACCCGATTTGTCGGAGATTTTATGCCATATCGAACCCGAATTTAAAAATTATATCCATTTCACCGACGACAAACTCCCTGCCGTTGATAAAATCATTGCCACCGGCAGCAATAATTCCGCTCGCTATTTTAATTATTATTTTTCGAAATACCCATGCATTATTCGCAAACATTGCAACAGCGTTGCCTTGTTAGACGGTAGCGAAAGCGAAGAAGAACTCAGCGCATTGGTAAACGATATCGCTTTGTATTTCGGATTGGGATGCCGTAGCGTTTCTAAAATATTCGTACCCCAAAACTACGAATTCTGTACGCTTTTCCGTTTACTCGACAACTTCAAATCCGTTTACCAAGCACATCATACCTATTTAAACAACCTCGAATACCAGAAAACCATACATTTACTAAATAAAATCCCTTTCTACGACCAAGGCATTATGATGTTTAAAGAACATCCGTCGGCGGCATCACCCATCAGTGTGATACATTATGAATATTATAAAGACACCGAATTTTTATGGGATCAATTGAGGCTGTCGCCTGACGATATCCAATGCATCTTAAGCAATCGCATAAAAATCAACGACACCCTTCGTTTAGGCCAATCACAGTTCCCCGAAGTTTGGGAATATGCCAATAATATCGACACCTTATCGTTCTTAATACTATAAATACGTTTCTATCGATGATAAAAGTAACACAAATCAAGAAATCCTACCACAACCTTCAAGTATTAAAAGGCATAGACTTAGAAATAAAAAAAGGAGAAATCGTTTGTTTGGTAGGAGCATCGGGGGCAGGAAAATCCACCTTACTTCACATAATGGGAACCTTAGATAAACCCGACAGCGGCGAAGTGCTTATCAACGG